>NZ_VCIW01000020.1 GCF_005765165.1 Paenibacillus antri
GGTTATAGACCGCTACGGAGAACCCTTTGCTCTCCATGTTCAAGGCGAGGTTCTTCCCCATGACCGCGAGGCCGACGACGCCGATTTGCTGTTTCATGTTCGGTTTCCCCCTGTTGTTCGGTACTGGTTAGATCGTCATCGCTCCGAAGCCGCCGTCGACGCGAAGGAACGTGCCGGTCACGAAGCCGGACGCCTTCTCGGACGCGAGGTACACGGCGGCGCCTTGCAACTCCTCCGCCGCGCCGAAGCGGTTCATCGGCGTGTGGCCCAGAATGCTCTTCACGCGCTCCTCGGAGAGAATCTTACGGTTTTGCTCGGCCGGGAAGAAGCCCGGAATGATGCCGTTCACGCGGATGTTGTGCGGCGCGAACTCGCGCGCGAGAAACTGCGTGACGGAGTTGACGCCCGCCTTGGAGGCGGAATACGTGAACACCTTGGACAGCGGCGGTCCGGAGGAGACGGAGGAGATGTTAATGATGCTGCCGCCTCGGCCTTGATCGATCATATGCTTGCCGAACACCTGGCACGCGAGCACGACGCCCTTCAGATTGACGTCCATGATGCCGTCCCATTCTTCTTCGGTGATGTCGAAGAACGGCGTCGCGCTGTTGCGTCCCGGGCAGTTGAGCAGCACGTCGACGGAGCCGGACCAAGCGACGACTTCGCTCAGGACGCGGGCGAGGTCCGCCTTGCTCGTCGCGTCCGCTTGGAACACGGCGGCTTCGCCCCCCTTGTCCGCGATGCGAGAGCGCGCCGCTTCCGACGTCTCCGCGTTGCGGCCGACGACCGCGATCTTCGCGCCGTACGCGCCTAGCGCTTCGCCCATGACGGAGCCTAACGTGCTGTTTCCGCCGATGATAACGGCGGTCTTGCCGGTGAGATCGAATAAGTTCAAAGTCATGCCGAGAAATTCCCTCCTGGGTATGGGATTCGTTATTCCGACGGATGCGTTTGGAAACGAACGATGCGTCGGAACGGATCGACGAGCCGCGGGTATAGGTCGCTGTAGATCGAGAACAGCTCGTCGTACGTCGCCCGCGTCGCGGGGTTCGGCTCGTGCGTATGCGAAGACGCCGACCACGCCTTGGCCCCGGCGAAGTCGGGCCAGTCGCCGAGCGCGACGAGGCCGAGCGCCGCCGCGCCGAGCGCGGAGCTTTCGATCGCGTCCGGGACGGTGAGCGGCGCGCCGAGCACGTCGGCGATCGTCTGGCGCCAGAACGGCGACCGCGCGAAGCCGCCCGACGCGCGAATTTCGCGCGGCCGGCCGGCGGCGTCCGCCACCGCCTCCGCGACGGAGCGCACCGCGTAGCCGACGCCCTCGAGCACGGCGCGCACCATGTGGGGCTTGCCGTGCGCGAGCGAGAGGCCGAAGAAGACGCCGCGCACGTCGGCGTTCCAATACGGCGCGCGCTCGCCGGCGAACAGCGGCAGCGTCACGAGGCCGCCGCTGCCCGGAGGCGCCTGCCGCGCGAGCGCCGTGAGCGCCTCGTACGGGTCGATGCCGGCGGCGCGCGCTTCGTCCGCTTCCTTCGTCGCGAGATGATCGCGCACCCAGCGGAACAGCACGCCGCCGTTGTTGATAGCGCCGCCCGCGACCCACCGGTCGTCGGACAGCGCGTAACAAAACGTTCGGCCCTGCGGGTCCGTGCGCGGTTCGCGTACGATCGCGCGCACCGCGCCGCTCGTGCCGATCGTCACTGCGAACTCGTCCGGCTCGAGCGCGCCCGCGCCGACGTTGGCGAGCACGCCGTCGGACGCCCCGACGACGACCGGCGTGCCCGGCGCTAAGCCGAGGCGCTCCGCAACAGCGCGATCGAGTCCCTCGAGCGTATGCGTGGTCGGTACGAGCTCCGGCAGGCGGGAGGCGTCGATGCCGGCCGCGAGCAGCGACGGCCCGTGCCAATCGCGGCGCTCGAGCGAGAACAGTCCCGTCGCGCTCGCGATCGAATGGTCGACGACGAGCCGGCCGCCGAACCAGCCGGCGAGCACGTATTCCTTAATGCCGGCGAACGTCTTCGCCCGCGCGAAGATCGCCGGCTCCTTGTCGCGAAGCCACATCAGCTTCAGCAGCGGCGACATCGGGTGGATCGGCGTTCCGGTCGCCGCATAGATCGCATGCGCGTCGGTCTGCGACTTCAGAACGTCTACGTAGGAAGCCGCCCGGTTGTCCGCCCACGTGATCGAGGGCGTCAGCGGCGCGCCGCTCTCGTCCAATGCGATCAGGCTGTGCATCGCCGAGCTGAACACGACGCAGCGGACCGCGCCAGCTGCGATCCCCGCCCGCTCGACGGCCGAGCGGATCGCCGTCTCGACCGCGCGAGCGATCTCGTCCGGATCCTGCTCCGCCCGATCCGGGGCGGGCGTGTGCAGCGGATATTCGATGGACGTCACGGCGCGGACGGCGCCGGCGGCCGTATCGACGACGACGGCCTTCGTGCTCGTCGTGCCGATGTCTGCGGCTACGATATACGGCTTCATTTGGGCAAGTACCCCTCGCCGTCGAACGTCCACTCGTACGGCGCTTCCGAGACGATCTCGATGTCCGGGCGGTTCCGCGCTTCCTCGAGCAGCGTCGTCGAAATTTCGATTTCGCCGAGATGGAGCGTGTCGCGGATGCGCACGAGCCGGCAAGCGTGGAAATCGAGCACGTTGCACGTCTTCACGGCCGCCTTGATCGCGAGTTCGTCGCTCTCGAGCGTCGTCGCGAGCTTCGTCGGCGCGCACACCGTCGACGTGAGGCCGTTCAGGTACGTCGCGGTGAAATCCATCTTGTCCGCGAGCCGGCGCGTCGTGAAGTCGGCCGTGCCGACGCCGTTCGCGTTGCCCTTCGACTCCTTCGTCACGTCGAGGACGACCATCTTGTTCACGTCCGGCCCGCCGGACGCGTACGGCGTCGGATACCTGCCGGTGACGTTCGGGTCCATGCCGTCGCCGCTAATGTTCTTGCCGATGTAGTCGATGACGAGCACGTCGATCTGATCGAACAACAGCCGCGGCATGCGGGACTTCGCCATCTTCTGAAGCTCGACTTCGCGTTCGTACACGTTCTCCGCCGGCAGCACCTCGATATGGCACGTCTCGTCGTACGCGTTCTCGACCGCCGCGACGCCGAAGACGATCGGCAGCTTCTTCATCATAAGCGTCGCCATCTCCGGCACGAATTCGGCCATATACTTAAAGCCGAGCTGATGGCACGCTTCCGCGCCCTTCTGCTTGCCGAGACCGATCGCGATCATCTTCATGATGCCGCTCTCGATCGGACCGCGGAACGCCGTGTGCGGCTTCACGCGGTTGATGACGACGATGGCGTCGGCGGTCGACGCGATCTTATCGACGTACACCGGCAGGCCGTTCGCCAGGCGGTCGATCTCCACGACCTCCATCGACGATTCGACCGGCGCGCCCATCGTCGACTCGTCGATGCCGAGATGCTTCAACACCTCGGCCTGGCCCTCCGCCGTCGCGCCGCCGTGGCTGCCCATGCACGGCACGATGAACGGCGACGCGCCCGCCGACTTGATCGCGTCGATCGTCGTCTTGGTCAGGCCCGCGATGTTCGCGACGCCGCGGCTGCCGACCGCGACGGCCACGCGCTGGCCCGGCCGGATGCGGTCGATCGCGCCCGGCTTCGCGAGCTCCTGCCTCAGCGCCGCGAGCGGGTCGACCAGCTTCGAGGCGTCGAATTTCTGTCGGACGCGCACGATCGACGGTATCGGAATCGGCTTCAACATATCTCGGATCATGTCGCTCATGGGAAACCCCTTCCTTGTGGTTGTAATCGACGCCAACTATTTGCCTAATAAATCCAAGTGTTTCCCGATATGCGAAATTAGAGCCGTCTCATAGTCGCGTTCCCGGTCGCGAAGCGTCGCGTAGAATTCGTCCTTGAACAGCGACGCTCCCGTTTCGTCCTTCGCCGTCAGCAGAAGGCCGTACGTAATATGGATCAGCTGCCGCGCGTTATCCTCGTTCATGTATTCCGGCAGCTCCGCGTCGGACGTCTCCGCGAGCGGCTTCACCTTGGCGAAGTCGGCCGTGACGTGGTAGTACTTCAACGCCTCTTCCACATGCGCGGCGGCGTATTCGTGCATCCGGCGATACAGCGAAGGGTTGACGCGAGCGACGGTCCGCACCGCTTCGAGCCAGTTCGTGCCCGCGGTCTTCAGATGGAAGCGGCCGTTCGTATATTTCGCGACGAGCGGGAACACGCTGAATTTGTCGCTGCCGGAATGCACGCTCAGCTTATAACCGAAGTGATCGCAGATCGCCGCGTGCACGCGCAGCTCCCGCTCGAATTGATCGAGGTCGCCGATGTAATCGATCCCCTTCTGGAACTCGCCGCAAAACCGCGGCGCCATGCTGTACGGCGCGACGCCCTCGCGCTTCAGCTCGTTCGCCACGAACCAATGCGCGGCCGGATCGGTCGGCGTCGCCGTCTCGTCGATCGAAATTTCGAAGTCGATGGCCCGCCCCGCCGTCGCGATATAGGTCCGGTAAATATCGACCATGAAGCGAACCGCCTCGCCGTACACGAGCGCGTACCGCTGCAGCGCCGCGCGGCCGACCTCGATCGAAGCGCCGGCGATGTCGAACGTCCGGTCCGCATAGTCGTTCTCGATGCGTTCCCGGTACGCCGCGTCCAGCTCCGCGTACCGCCGCGCCACTTCCTCGTCGCTCGCCGAGCCGGCGCCGTTGTCGATATGCTCCGAGGCGTCCAGCGTCAGCATCGAGAAGCCGAGGCGCAGCGCGTATTCAATGTCCTGCGTCGTCTTCAGGTGGTCGCCGTCGGCGCCCCATCCGTCTCGATATCCTTCTTGGAAAACGGCGTACGACGCCGCATCCAGCACGTCCTCGTACGTGCGGCCCGTCAACGTCAGCTCCCGAATGCTCTGCTGCGCCAAAATCGGACGGACGTTCTTGCCCGCGACCGTCTTAATGTGTCCCGGCGACGCGAGCCCGAGCCGGTCGCCGAGGCCGATCGTCGCCATCCGCGTACCGATCGCGCGCGGCTTCGTATAGTCGAACGCGTCGTTCAGCGCGAGCCGGTTCGCGTGCGTCAACGGACACAGCTTGTAACGCACGTCCCCCTCCGTCGACTCGGTCCCTTCCAGAGCGGCGTATAGCGCGCCTCCGCCCACGACGAGCAGCTTCCGTTCGCCGCCGTCCTTCACCATCGCGATCGTCGCGCCGTCGGATTCCGCGAAGGACGCCGCGTATACGTTCGCCAAGCCTTCCAATGACGCGCCTGCCGCCAGCGCTTTCGCCGCGGCGATGACCTCGTTCGTTGCTGTCACCATGTCTCGATCTCCTCCAATTATAACAACGTTGTTATTCTTCCATGCGTCTATCATATGTTGAAAATTCGCTTTCATCAATGATAAATTTTACGGTATACTAAAAATAATAACAACGTTTGCATTTTTCGCCGGAGGAGGCTGCATCAGCGCATGAACGTCACGATCAAAGACATCGCCCGACTCGCGGGCGTCAGCTACTCCACCGTCTCCAAGGCGCTCAACGACAGTCCGCTCGTCAAACCCGACACGCGGCGGCGCATCGTCGAGCTCGCGCGGCAGCTCGGCTACGAGCCGAATCTCGCCGCGAAGAGCCTCGTCTCGAGGCGCAGCATGACGGTCGGCGTCCTGCTGCCGTCGCTCGAACGCGTCGCCTTGTCCGCGCTCGTCGGCCGCATCAACGACGCGCTCGCCGCGCGCGGCTACGAGGTGATCTTGTCGATTCTGCCTCCGACGTCGGCGATCCGGCTGTTTCAGCGGCTGCAGGTGGACGGCATCGTCGTGTTCGAGGACATTACGCCGGAAGCGCGGCATGTCGAGACGGTGACGACCGACATTCCGGTCGTCTCCATCGGCGCCTCGCATCTCGTCGGCTCCCGCTTCGCCGTCGTCGACGCGAAGCGCAAAGACGCGCTGCGCGAGGCGGTCCGATACTTGGCCGGTCTCGGCCACAAGCGCATCGCCTATATCGGGGACGCGCGGGAGTCCGACAGCAAGCAGCAGGAGAAGGTCGCCGGATTTATGGAGGGCGCGTTCGCCTTCGGCCTCTCGGCCGGCGACGCGCTCGTCCTCGACTCCGGCGGCAATACGTGGCGGCACGGCTACGACGCCGGACGGCGGCTGCTCGAGCTCGACGGCCGACCGACCGCGGTCATCACCGGCGCGTACGACGTCACGGCCGGCCTGCTGCGCGCCGCGCTCGACGGCGGCCTCCGCGTGCCGGACGATCTGTCGCTCGTCAGCTACGACCACATTCCGCAGCTCGCGGAGCTCGACGTGCCGGTGACGGCGGTCGGCGCCCCGGTCGACGCGTTCGGCGAACGGATCGCGGAGGCGCTGCTCGACATTATGGCGGACAGCGGCCCGATCCGCCGCGAGACGCACCTGGACGCCGTGCTGGAAGAACGCGCTTCAGCGGTTCGCTTCCCCGGCTGACCCGGCGGGACCGCCCGCCCGCCGCCCTTTGCGGTATTGCAGCGGCGAGCAGCCGCACACCTTCTTGAACAGCTTATGAAATTGGGCTGCGGGGCCGATGCCGATCCGCTCGGCGATGTCGATCATCTTCAGATTCGTCTCCCGTAGCAGCCGCTGCGCCTCGCGGACGCGAACGAGCTGCACGTACTCGGCGAAGCCGAAGCCGGTGCAAGCCTTGAACTTGCGGCTCAGGTAATACGGGCTGACGAAGAACCGTTCGGCCACGTCCTTCAGGAGCAGCGGCTCCGCGTACCGCTCCCCGACGTAGGCGGCCACCTCCGACATCGTCCGGTGCACGGCGGACGGCGCCGCTTCGTCGACCGGACGCTCCGCCGCCGCGCGAAATACGAGCAGCAGCAGCTGTCTCAGGAGCGCCTCGAGCATCGCGTCGCGTCCCGGCGCCGCGCCGCGGCTTTCGTCGATCATCTCGCGCGCCAGCGCTTCTCCCTTCCATCGTTCCTGCGGCGGCAGCCGGAAGACGCCGCTCTCCGTAGGCAGCGGGAACGTACCCATCGCCGTCTCCGCGAAATTCAACACGACGCGTTCGTGATCCGGCACCCCGGTATCGAGCGTCCGGTGGAGCTCCCCCTTTTCGATAAACACGAACTCTCCCGCCCGCACCCGGTACGTCCGGTCCCGAATGAAGTAATCGCGCTCTCCTTCGAACAAATAATACAGCTCGTATCCGTCGTGCGCGTGATCCTCGTCCATCGAATAATAGCCGATCCGCCTCGTATAATCGACTTGAATCGCGCCGTCGTCCGTTCGGAACTGATGCTCCGCCATGCCGATCGCCTCCTCGAGCAAGAATTGCAACTTTACGAGCCAAAACGAGCAATTTTATACGAAGATTATAACGTATCGTTCCGTTATATTAAATGGTAACGGATTCAAATATTTCTTTCGAACGAAGGGGACGGGCATATGAAGAAGAGATACGCATTGATCGGCACCGGCGGACGGGCGATTTTCTTTTACGGCGCTTTAGCCAAAGACTTTCGGGACACCTCGGAGCTGGTCGCGTTCTGCGATACGAACCAGACGCGGATGAATTACGCCAATCGGCTGCTGACGACGCGCTTCGAGCACCCTGCGGTGCCGACGTACAAAGCGCACGACTTCGAGCGGATGATTCGCGAGACGAAGCCGGACGCCGTCATCGTGACGACGATGGACCGGACGCATCATACGTATATCGTGAAGGCGATGGAGCTCGGCTGCGACGTCGTCAGCGAGAAGCCGATGACCGTCGACGAAGAGAAATGCCAAGAAATTCTCGACGCCGTGAAGCGGACCGGCAAGCAGCTGCGGGTCACGTTCAACTACCGCTACGCGCCGCACAATACGAAAATCCGCGAGCTGATCATGAACGGCGAGATCGGCGACGTCCATTCCATCCACTTCGAGTGGCTGCTCAACACGGAGCACGGCGCGGACTATTTCCGGCGTTGGCACCGCGACAAGCGGAACAGCGGCGGCATGCTCGTCCACAAGTCGACGCATCACTTCGACCTCGTCAACTTCTGGCTCGGCAGCCAGCCGCAGACGGTGTACGCGCAAGGCTCTCTGATGTTCTACGGCAAGGAAAACGCGGAGAAGCGCGGCGTCACGGAGTTTTATAATCGGACGCGGGGCAGCGGGGCGGCGAAGAACGATCCGTTCGCGCTCGATCTCGAGCGAAGCGAGGAACTGAAAGGGCTGTACGCGGACGCGGAGCACGAGGACGGCTATTACCGCGATCAGAGCGTGTTCGGCGACGGCATCAGCATCGAGGACACGATGGGCGTGCTCGTCCGATACAAGAACAAGGCGATTATGACGTATTCGCTCAACTGCTACATGCCTTGGGAAGGGTTCCAGGTGAACATTAACGGCTCCAAAGGCCGGATCGAGATGAAGATCGTCGAAAAGTCGTACGTCAACTCCGGCGGCAAGAAGGAAGACGAAGGCGCGCTGAAGACGAAGAGCATCAAGGTCATTCCGATGTTCGGAGAGGCGTACGAGGCGGAGATCGTCGAAGGCGTCGGCGGGCATGGCGGCGGAGATCCGATTTTGCTGAACGACATCTTCGGCGAGCCGGCGGAAGATCCGTACAACCGGGCGGCTTCGCACGTCGACGGCGCGATGTCGATCCTTACCGGCATCGCCGGAAACATCTCGATGCGCACCGGACTGCCGGTGAACGTCGACGGTCTCGTTCGATTCTAAACGCGAAAAAGGTTGCCTCCGGCAGGTTACGCTGCTCGGGAAGGCAACCTTATTTTCTGCCGAGACCCATCCGCGTTCAAGCTTAGGCTTCGGCTCGACAGCGATAGGGAACATGAAAATCCCCTATTTCTACGAAGTCTCCCTGAAACCGGAAAATAGGGAAAATCAAAGTTCCCTATTTGCGGGTAAGCCGCCTGAAAACGGGCATATAACGGCGAAAAGGAAACATCGCTGTTCCCTATTGATTCAAAGCGTCCGCATCGGCAGGGGCGGCACTAGCGAAGTCGCACGCAAATGTAAATCTGCAGGTAAATGCGCAGAAAAACGCCCGATATCGCGGAATGCCTGCGAAACTGCAGGTATTCCGCCATGAAAGGGGGCATGGAGCGAAAAACAACTGCAGATTCGCAGTTCGCCCCTGGCGAAAGGGATGCCGCGAACGAAACTGCTGTATTTTCACAGTTGTCGGCCACCCGCTTTCACCTTCCTACTTCTCCGCCGCGACGATCAGCGCATCCAACCCTTCGATCAGCGCCTCGCCGGACACGGTCCTCCCCGTGAGCGCGTCGACGCCTGCCTTCGCGAGCCGCACGCGCCTGGGCTCTCTCGCATAGTTCAAATAAAACGTGTACCTCATCCGCTCGCCGACCCGGTGCGTGACGTACACCTCTTCCGGAAGCTCCGGCTTCGGCACGCCGCGTTCGTCGGCGACGTCGCTCAAGATGGCGCGAAACAACTCCGCGCTGCCCATCGCTCCGACATAATACACTGTTCCCTTCCCGTACGCGTTCCTTGCGATCGCCGTTCTTCCCGCGTAAAACTTCTCTTGGTAGATGCCTGCCGTCTCCGCCTCTTTCGTCCGGAGCAAATCCAGCCAACCGTTCACGCGATACGACTTGCCGTTATAGAGGACGCCGTTCGAGTAACGGTCGGGCAGCACCTCGAACTCGTCGATTTCGACGCCCGCCAAGTCCGACAACAAGCCGGGCCACGGCGTGTCGATCGTCGCGTTCTCCCAAGTTTTCATCCCGCTTCGCGCGCCGATGACGAGGCAGCCGCCGTCCGCGACGTACTTCTCCAAATTTCGTCTCGTCTCTTCGCTGACCATCGCCAACGACGGCGCGACGACGAAAGCGTATCGGGCGAGATCCATGCAGGGATCTACTACGTCCGGCGTGATCCCCATACGAAGCAGCTCCCGATAATACGACGTCAAATGGCCCCGGTACGAAAAGTTCGGATATTGCTTCTGCGCCTCGAACGCCCAAATTTGATCGAAGCTGTGAAGCAGGGCGACCGGCGCTTCCACCTCGGTCGCGGCCAGCTCCGCGCCGACGGCCGCGAACTCTCGCGTCGTTCGCCGGATCTCTTCGTAAGCTCTCCGCGGCGTCCCGTCGTGGCGCAGGATGCCGTTCGGGTTTTGCTCCCAGCTGAACCGCCCCGACCTCCAGCGATAGTACAGAACCGCATTCGCGCCTCGAGCGATGTCTTGAATCGTCCAATACCGGACGAGTCCGGGCTCGATCGCCAAGTTATAATCGCTGTAATTGAAGTACCCGTTCTTCTGCTCCATAATCCAGATGGGCTCCCGCTTCGCGCTGCGGTGAAGGTCCAAATTCAGGCAGGTGTACGTATTGTCGGAGTCGACGTCCGGATACAAATCCACGCCCATTACGTCGAGATGCTTCCCGAGCTTATACAAATCTAACCCCAAGTAAAGCCCTAGCGAGTTGTGCGTGACAATGTGGGTCGGCGCGTGCTTCTTGACGATGTCGGCCTGCCGACGAAGATGGGCGACCGTCGCCTCGGAGCAAAACCGGTTGAAAGCCAGCGCCTGACTGACGGACTTCGTCAGCTGGTCCGCCGAGGGGAGCGTCACCTCGTCCCAAGAGCGGTACGACTGGCTCCAAAACACCGTCCCCCACGCGTCGTTCAAGCGCTCGATCGTCCCGTACGCGCCGCGAAGCCACGCTCGGAAATCGAGCAGGCATTCCTTGCAATAACACGGAACGGCCCGAAGCTCGTTATCGATCTGCCATCCGACGACGGCGGGGTGACGGGCGTAATGCGAAGCCATGCGATCGACGATTCGGGCGACATAGTAGGCGAATGCCGCGTTCGTATGGCAATGATAGCCTCGATCGCCGTGAATGCGCCCGAATTCATCCGTCCGCACGACTTCGGGATGCTTCCGTCGAAGCCAAACCGGAGACGCTTCGATCGGCGTCGCCAGCACGAACCGGATCCCTTCCTTCGAAGCCAAGGCGATGAAGTCGTCCAACCACTCGAAATCGAATCGTCCCTCCTCCGGCTCCAGCCTGGCCCAAGCCAAATCGGCGACGCGAAGCAGCCGGATCCCCGCTTCCTTCATAAGCCGGACATCCTCCGGCCACCTCTCCCTCGGCCAGTGCTCCGGGTAGTACGACGCCCCGAAAACCAATTCTCGCTCCGCGGCCGCCACGACATCGCCTCCTACGACTTCTTCTCCAAATCCGCCTTAAACCAGAACACATTATATGGGTCCCACAACGATAGCGCGAAATAGATCGTCTTCCCGTCGTTTTCCGTATATCTCGGATTCATATAAGGACCGTACAATCCGGGATATTCGTCCTTATCGACGAGAACGATCGGTTCGCCCCAGGGCCCCCACGGCGCCGCGCCTTCCCGAATGACGACTCCTTGCCCTTCCCGCAAGTACGTCATGAGCCACCGCTCCAAATACGGGTTCCAGACGACGGACAGCTCGCCGACCGTATCGTCGACGACCGTCGCCGCTTCCTTCGGCTCGCTCGACCAGATCGGCTTTCCGTCGTCGTCCGTTCCGGCGAAATATGCGTAGCCGTCGAGGCTTTCGATTCGAGACTCCTTCGCCTTCATGAGCTTCACGCCGCCGAAGCGGCCGGAAGGAACGCCCCAGAAGTAAATGTCGGCCTCCCCGTCCCCCTCTTGAATCCGATAAGGGCTGACTTGGATAAACCCGCTGTCGCCCGGCCACTTGACGTCGTCGAGCACCGTCCAGGTTTGCCCTTCGTCCGCGGATTTCGCGACGCCGGCGTAATTCGCGTCCCAATGGCCGGGCTCTCCCCAATGATTTACGGACATGTAGTACAGATACATCGTATCGTTCGCGTACAAACCGTGGGTCGGGATCTTCGTTATCTCCTCGAAATCGCGCTTGACCGAGGGAAGGAGCTCCTTCGCAAGGCCGATGTCGTCGACGATCATGCCGTCGAACGCGATGCCGTCGCTCGGATCCGCGTCCGTCGAATACGCCATCGCGTTGGAGCGCCAGAAGCTCCCCCCGCCTCCCGTCATGTCCGGCGGCCGTTCCCCGAACGTGTCGCCGAAGACGAAATACGTCGTATCCCCTACGTTGAACATCGACCCGAGATCGGTGCCGTAGACGGCATACCCATCCGTTCGATTCATGCCGTCCGCGCCGGTCAGCAACGCGACTTGCTCCAGACCGGCGACGCTCTCCAGGACGAAGGCGCTTCCGTCCGGTTCCAGCATCTTCTCCGTCGTCCCTCGCTCTCCCGTGCCGCAGGCGGCGGCCGTACCCGCGGCGACGCCGAAGGCGAGCGCGCATGCCCAAGCTCTCCGAAGCTTCATGTCGTCCGTTCCCCTATTCACTGTAGTAAACTTCCAGCTCCGCGACCGAAGTGAACTTCGAGGCGCCGCCCGGCGTTCCGACGATGCGGACGCCGTCTCCCTGCGTCTCGTCGAAACGGAATTCGTATTCGGCGAACGCGCCTGCCGTCTCGTCGAACGGATACGCCGGCGAAACGACGACGCCTTCGACGTCGATCCACTCGAAATTACGCCTGACCTGCACGCGGAAATCCTCGAACCATCCTCCGTCCTCGAACATGCCCCCGGTCGTGTATACAAGCTTATTCATCTTATAAGCCTGCGACCACGTCATTCCCCAGTAATCCTCCGACTTCGCTTCTCCGTTCCAGCTGTCCTCGGAACGGTCCTTCGCGCCTTCGTGAACCGACCGGCCGTTCCCGTAATGGTTGGACCGCGAGATCGGCGTCGCGTCGCCGCCGTTCTCCGGAAGGGCGAGATTCGAGCCGCTCTTCTTGTTGGCGGCTTTGCTCTTCTTATACGGGGTCACCTTCAATTGGCGCAGCGAGAAATTATATATTTCGACCCCGCCGACGAACGTGTTGCCGTTCACCCACATCGTCTTCCCGTCTTCGCTGATGAATTTGGACGGAATGACCGTCGCGTAGCCGCCGTGCTTCTCCGGCGTCCAAGGGTATACGCCGAAGTCCTTCGAGAAAAACCGCTTCCACGGTCCCCACGGCTTCGGCGCTTCGTAAAATTCGAACGTAAACTCCGTCCAGGACGCGTAAATATATCGCTCCAGCGGCTTGTTATACACGACGTTGCTCTGCGAGAGAACGGCCATGTTCGATAAACCCTCGCCCAGCAGCTCTTTGTAGACGCGGCGATCGTCCCTTAAGACCGGCTTTCTGTTTTCCAGCTTCCCCGGCTCGGTCCACCTCGCATGTCCGTATAGATCGCCTGCGTAATACTCCCACCTCGACGCGTCCTGCACGGCGTCCTTCGGCATGCGGGCCAAATACAGCTTCGTCGGATCGGGTACGGCGTCCGAGAACGAATCCCGCCAATTGCCGTCCAGCCCGTACGCGTACACGTAGTCGTCGAACGTGTTGTTCGAGCCGTCTTTGCCGTAATCGAGGAACATGATCGTCGTAAAGGTATAATCGTCGAACATCGGCTTCGACGGATCGAACGTCCACGTTTTCCCCTTATCGGTAGACTTTAGAATCGTAGCGGCCGGCGCGTCGTTGAACGCCGGGGCGCCCTGCTGCTTGTTCAGATCCTGCACCGCAAGATAGAGGTCGCCGTCGACGGACGCCATGCCCGTCGGTTTTTTGTTATACTTTTCCGGATCGCTCCATACTTTCCCTACCTGCTCTCCGGCGGCCAACCGCTCGCCCGACAAGTCGTCGCTCGCCGGATGCCCGTCGATGCGATTGACGACGATGTCCGCCCAGGGCTGCGACCAGTCGAAGCCTCTGCCGTCCCCCATCGCCGCGTAGAGCCGATCGTCGTCTGACCAAGCCGCCGGCCATAAATCGCCGTTGCTGTCCGAGAACGTCCGCGTCGTCTCGTCGACCCATACGGTGGAGAAGAAAGTACTCTCCTCGGGGATATAGATTTCGTCCTCGGGAACGTCCGGCCGCACGGCTTGCCCTGCGTCGCCCGTACAAGCGGATATCAGAGTTACCATACTAATGACTAGCGGGATCGCGATTAACGCTTTCGTCTTCACTCCAGTCCTCCAGACCCTTGTCGGTAATCTCCAGAATGACGACGCGCTTCGGCGGAATCGACAACCGAACGGCTCTCGCTTCGTCCGCCGCGATCTCGCCCCCGTCTTCGATCGCGTCGCCCTCGATGCGACGGACGCGATAAGACCCCGCGGGCAAGTCGTATCGCTTCATGTCCAGCTCGAAGGAGACGTTCCGCGCCACGTCCGTCACGTTCGCGAAGAAGAACGCCAAACTCTCCTCCCGGTACTGCCAAACGGAATGAACGATCGCGTCGGCCTCGTAGACGCCGGACTCGTTGTACTCCGGGAAGTTCTTATCGCAGTTGTAATGGAACCAGTCCAGCGACGCCGTCTCTCTATCGAATGACAGCGGTCGAAGCATCTTGCCGTACGCCAAATATTTGTTGCCCGGGCCGACCCGCATCCGCGCCAGCATCCCCAAGTATCGGGCGCGTTCGGGCGATAGCGCATACCCTCTCGGTTCGAAAATGTAATAGTGTTCCTCCGGGTCGTTTTCCTTCCCGTCGATCGCTTCCATCGGGCTGTACTCGTAATTCAGCTCATAGATACCGCCCCACAGGTACGTTCGCGCGGCGGCGAAGTAAAACAGGGAGCCGATCTCCTCCGTCAGCTTGCCCCAGCCGTCCATCCGCAGCGCCCCGAATTCGTTGTATACATAGGTGAACATCGGAATCAGCGCCGCCTCGCCGGTCATAAGCAAGTTCTTGAAATTGTACATTTCCAAGGGGGCCGCCGGACGTCCTCCTGCCCTCGCTTGGTAATAATCGAGTACATCCAGGAAAACCTCGTTCATCATTTCGGTTCCCATCGGAATATACCGTCCGGCCTTCTCGATCATCGCTGCCTTCGTAGCCGCGTAGTTGTCTCGATACGCCGCCGCGATCTGCCTGCCGGCGCCGACCGGATGGCCGTGCGATTCGTCCATGCACACCTTCAAAATGTTGTTGGCGGAGATGTCGTAGTAGATCGAATCGACGTCGGCCTCCGTCTGCAGCCGCTCGTCCCGGCGCACGTGCAATTCCCGGATGTACGGGGCCGCCGGACATACGAGCGAAAATTTGTACTTGTCGATGCTTCGAAGGGCGCCTTCCTCCGGGAACCGCTGCAGCGCTTGGCGGCCGAGCTCCGCGTCGGCGCCGTTCAGACCGAATAAATAGTCGAATTCGAACGGCGCGTACTTGTCCCCGTACGCCTTCATCGCTTCGAGATTGGCCGGGTGAAACCGCGTCGGAAACCAATCGTCCATGCCGCCCGGGACGCCGTTGTAGAAGTTCTGCGTGCGATGAACCCAATCGGGCCCGAGGATATGGAACATCGGCGTCCCGATGTATTTATGGTACTCGCGAATCCATGCGCTTCGGTCGTGACCGGCGTTCATCCCGAACGTGCATACCCCCGTTTCCTCGTTCAACCAGCGGGCGCGTTCGGTATCGGGCCGCTCCGACAGCGGGCCGCCTCGGCACCATAACTGCTGTACGGCCCACTGTTTGTATAGATCGGCGGCCTCGTACCACCCTTCTCCGTCGAGCGGCCGAACGACGACCGGATATTCGACGGTCATCCCCGTCCCCGGCGCCATCGATTCCGCGCCGTGAAAGAAGGACGCCTCCAGCAGGCCGTTCTCGTTCTTGTAGAAATTCAGCCATTTGGGATGCATCTCTCCGTCGTACGCCGCGAAATACAATCCGCCTTGCCCTTCGCCGTAGTACGCGAAAAACTGCATCGAAGCCCCTGAGAAGCTTTCCGGGTAAGGCATATGCCGCAGCCCGACGTCCCCGCCGAAGTGCTTCGACGGGTTGCGGACGCACAGCCCCGTCGCAAAGCTGTGGGCGACGTAGTCGTCGGCCCCCTCGTCCGTGATCGCTTGCAAATCCGGTATGATCGGGTACTCCAGGCCGACGACGGTCTCCTCCGAGTCGTTGCGAACCTCGGAGAAGAACCGGATCTCTTCCCGTTCGGCGGACGCGACGACGGTACCTATGACCGTCAACGCCTTCGCCACTACCCACTCGAACGCGATCGTCGTCTCGCCGTCCGGCGATTCCGAGATCGAATGCGTGCAGCGCTCGAATCGGCTCGTCGTTCCGCCGGCCGTCTCGATCCGGAAGGCGTCGGCCTGCATCGCGACCGCGTAATCGATCCGTTTCGCTTTATCGAACAGCTCCCGCACGGAGCCGGTCGCCTCGTCGAACCGGATCCGGAGACGCCGGGTTTCCAACGTCAACATAAACCCCATCACCGCGCTTTCTTCGAATTATATCGCTTCGCGAAAGAGAGGCCGCGCGAGCTTCATTGCTCCGCGGGAGCCTCGGCCAAATACACGCGCAGATCGTAGCCGGCGTTGTTGCCCGGAAGCTTGAACCCGCCGGCGAACGTCTCCGTCGCGCCCGAAGGGATGCTGTGCGTCACGCTGGCGTATTGCTCGATGTCGCCCTTCTTATCGTACAGCGCGACGACGAACGTCGCCGGCGCCGCCTCCGCCGTATTGTTGCGGACGGTCGCCTCCGCCGCGACGAACCCCTTCTTCGGCAGCTCGTTCAGGACGTTGCCGCTTGCGTCGCGGATCGTCGTCTCGCCGAGCGTGAACGCCTCGCCCGTCACCTTCACCGTGCGAACGGCCGGCGCCGCGGCGGTGCCTTCGCGGTCGGACACCGTGTAGGTCAGCGTATACGTCCCCACGATATTCGTGTTCACGGCGCCTTCCACGTCGATGAAGCCCGTCAAGTCGCCGTCCGCATCGTCCGTCGCCGTCGCGCCGGGATCGACGAACGTTCCGCCGAGCGGCACTTCCATCGTCGCGTCGCCGCGCAGCGTAAGGACCGGAGGCGTCGCGTCGATCGGATACAACGAGAAATCGTCCGCCTGCACCCATGTGTCGCCGGAGGCGTGCATGCCGGCGAAGATCGTCACGGAGGCATGGTCGCCCGAGTTGAAGCGAACGGTAAGCGGCGAGTACGAATCGAACCGTTCGAACTTTACCTCTTGCAGAATGCTCCCGTCGGAACCTCTGGCCCCGAAATAGCCCGCTTGATTGTCGGTCGACGTTCGAACGAACGCCTTAAGCCGGTATTCCGTATGCGGCGTCACGGGAATCGTCTGGGTCACCGCGTTCCACCCGCTTGCGTTCCGCAGCCAGACGTTGTTGCGGCCGCCCCGGGCGAACGTTCCTCGGTCGATGCCGCCGTTGCCGGCTTCCAGCGTCCACGGCGCGGAGACGGTGCCGGACGTCTGCGCCTCGAAGGACGGATCGGCGACCAGATTCGCCGCCGGCTCGCCGATCGACAGCGTGGACCGCATCAGGATGACGTTATACGGCCCCCACTCGGAGACGAGCATGTATAAGTCCGCGCCGTCGTTCGTCCACGGATGGATGAATCCGCCGTATAGTCCCGGATGATCCGCTCCCGTGACGACTTCCGTCTCGGCCGACCAAGGCCCCGTCAATTCGGAGGCGCTGCGCATGACGATCGCGTACCGGTTCTCGTTCAAGTACGTCATCACCCACTTGTCGAAATGAGCGTTATAGGCGACCGACAGCTCGCTGACGGGAACGTCGACGACGGGAGCCGCGGCGGCCTCGTCGTTCGCGACCCAACCGGAGCCGTTCCAATATTCGTAACGCTCCTTCGACAGCAACTCGGTCTCCGGCACTCTGGCCAAATACGCGCTGTCGAATCGTCCGGCCGGCGTTCCGAACATGTACGCGTAACCGCCTTCCTTCGCGTACGCCGCCTGGGCGAACTTGCTGCCTGCAGCCCACGTCGTCCCGGATTTCGTCCACGTTTCGCCTTCGTCGTCGGAGTAGGCGATTTCGGAGAAGTTCGTATTCCAGCGTCCGTTCGCGCCCCAATTTTTAATTTGCATGTAGTGGATATAATGGCGCGAACCGACCGTGACGCCCGCCGTCGGGATCGCCGTGAAGTCGCTGGCGCCCGACGTGTCCTTCGCGGAATGGATAATCTCCTTCGCGTAATTCGGCCGCGCCGGATCGGCGATCATCGAAGAAAACGTCAGTCCGTCGGACAGATCGGCGTCTCGGGACAACGCGAGCAGATTGCTCCGCCATCCTTCCCGCGCGCCGCCGCCGCCGAAGCCGCCCCATCCGTCGTCGTACGAATCGCCGAACGCGATCATGACCTTCTTGTCGGCCGGATCGGTCGTCGCGTCCCACACGATGCCGAGGTCGGTCGCCGTCAGGCCGTAGTTGTCCGCGGTCTGATTCGGATTCGGCGCGGTCTCCCCTTCCAACGTCCTCCCGGTCACTCTCGCCACCTTCACCGCTTTGCTTGCCGTCAACCGGAAATCGTCGTCCCCGTCCGCGCCTGCCGGAACGGGCGCCGCGGCGGCCGCGCCGCACAACAACGCCGCCGTTAAGATAACGTTTACATATTTGTGTTTCAAACGTCATTCCCCTCCTTACGATAGGTCGGCGCGAAGCACCCGGGAGTCTCGCCCCCGGACGCCTGCGCTCCGCATCGATTCAATCGTGTATTCGGCCGGTTAATAGTCGAAGCACTTCTTCAGATCCTCGTCGTTGAACGGCAGAATGTCCGGCAGCGGCAATCGCCGATGCACCGGCAGGATGATCGGATGATCCTTATGCGGCTCGGTCTGGTACCAGTACGCCGTGCTCGAGTAATCGTCGCTCCGGTGGTTGTTATGTCCGTGCTCGATCGTGACGCGGATCGACTCGTCGAATAAAATCGGATCTTCGATATGGAACCGGTACGCGGAAATTTTCCCCGACCAGTTCGGTCCGCCGCCGAGCGTAATGCCGTGATAAGGCGAGTGGTACTCCTGCTGCGGGCACCACGCGGTATTGAAATAATCTTCCATGCCCGTGCCGTGCAGCGAAGGCGGCCACGCCTCGCCGTCGATGAAGATCATGTCGTCGCCCTCGCCGTACCAGTTCCATTCCCGCGTGGCGCGCAAATTATGAATGTTCAGGTTGCAGCCGACGTAATGCCCCTTGCCGACCGCGTCCAACATCACATAATTGCCTTCGCCCGTCGTATTTTTCCCGCCGAATTCGAACAGCGCGTTGGAGATGTCGTCCGCGATCCCCTTCGTGAGTTCTCTGTGCCAAATCGCATGGAACCGAAGCGGACTGTCGATGTCGCGATCGTATAATTCATAATCGATATAGAAATAAAACTTGATCGGCCGGTCCGCGTTGGACTCGATCGTAAACCGCGCCTCGCTGCCGAACGGCATCGCGAAGAAGGAGTTCAGCGCCTGCCCGTCTTCCGGACTCATCGCGAGCGGCGCGGACCAGTAGTTTTTCGTGATGCCGTGGCCGATGCCGAAGAAGTCGCCTAACGGCGCTTGCACGCTCGGGTTTTGTTCGCCGTCCCAATACATGCGCAGCACGAGCTTTCGATACAGCGCTACCTCCGGAACCGGGTCGAACGGCGCCGTCGTGATCCAGATATGCGTCACGCAGCCGCTGCCGGCGATTCGGCCGAGATCGACCGTCTCCCCGGGCCGAACCGTCAAGTAATCTTTGTTTCCGCCCGTTACATCGTAGGAGGAAATTCGTTTCCTCTTCCCATGTCTTTCCTTGTATAAGTCCCTTAGTGAAGTGCCCAGCATGTCTCTTCCCTCCGCAACGATGTCTAGATGTCGATTACTTCAAACCGGAAATCTTAATGCCTTGAATAATGTAACGTTGGAAAACGAGAAACAATCCGATCGTCGGCAGCGCGCCGAGCGTCGCGCCCGCGAGCATCAGTCCGAACTCCGACCCGCGGCCGGATCTGAACTGCGCCAAGTATTGGCTGATTTGGAACAAGCTTTCGTCCGTAATCGTCATGACCGGCCAAATGTATGCGTTCCAGAACCCTAAGAATGCGCCGATACCGACGATGACGAACGGAGGATACGACATCGGCAAGAAGATCGTCGTATAGATTTTGAATCGGGACGCGCCGTCGATCAGCGCGGCTTCTTCGACGGCGATCGGAATATTCAAATAGAACTGTCGAATGAAGAAGATCGAGCCGGCCGAAGCCATCCCGGGGATGATCAGCACGGACATCGTATCCAGCATCCCCAGCCGGGTGACGACGACGAAGGACGTAACCATGATCGCCATGCCCGGAATGAACATCGTCGTGATCACGTATAACCAGAGCGCTCCCTTAAAGCGGAAATCCAAGCGGGCGAACGCATAGGCCGCCATGGAGTTGATCCATAATCCTACGGCCGCGAAGATCAACGCGCCGACGAAGGTAACGAAGGCGGCTCGCGTGAACGCCGGATCGTTCAATATTTCGCCATAGTTCGAAAACAGCCACACTTCCGGGAAAATTCGCACAGGCGTCTGAAGCACTTCCGTCTTCGCCTTGAAACCCGATATCGCCATCCAAAGAAGCGGAAACAGGGCGAAAATCGCGAACAGGAAGCCGATGACGGACACGGCCGCTCGCTGCGACGCACTCATTGTTTTCATGGACGTCCCTCCTCGATTATTCGTCGATCGCCTTTTCGGAATTGATGACTCGGAAGATGATCGCCGAGATGCTGCCCAATACGACGAAGAGCAGCAAGGCGGCCGCGATCGTATGGCCCATCAGCAGATCGTTCCGGAAATGCTCGAATATGTAGAAGTTCGGCAGCAGCGTAGCGTCGGACGGCCCGCCGTTCGTAAGAAACAGAGGCAGCTCGAGCTGTTGAATCGCGCCCACGAATCCGGTGACGAGCAAATAGACGGCAACGTTCTTGAGCAGCGGGATCGTTATGTGGAACATCTTCTGGATAGCCGACGCGCCTTCCAGCGACGCGGCCTCGTAATAAGATTCGGGGATATCGAGCAGCCCCGCCAGCATGATCAGCGCCGTGATGCCGAAGCCTAACCAGATCGCCGGGATCGCAAGACCGAACAGGACGATTTGCTTTTCCACCAGCCATCCGACCTTCTCGAACCCGAACGAACCGATGATCGCGTTCAGCACGCCGCCGTCGAAGTTGTAGATGATTTGGAAAATAATGGCCGTAATAATCCCGGATATGATCGTCGGGATATAGATGGACGTCTTCACGAAGCTCGACGCCTTCCGCCCCATCGCCCGCACGACATGCGCGAACAAGAAGGCGAGCACGAGTTGAACCGGCACGACGAGCAGCACGAATTTGAGGCCTACGCCGATCGACGTATAAAACCGATCGTCCGTCAATACGAGATAGAAGTTCCGAAAACCGACGAACACGGGGTCTTGATAGAAGCTCCAGTCGTAGAAGCTGATCCGAATCGCGTAGATCAGCGGGATGACGACGAAAATGCTCAACATGATCACGACCGGGGAAAGCATGAGGTACGCGGTGCCGTTGTTGTACCTCTTCTTGTTTTTCATGCCCTTGCCACCTCATTTCGAGTAGGAGAGCATCCGGAAGCGTGGAACCGCTTCCGGATGCCGCCGAGAAATACCCGTCGGTTACGGCTTCTTGCTCGCGTAGTCGTTCTTCGCGATGAATTCGTTGATTTCTTTCTCCGCTTGCGCCAGCGCTTCCGCGGGGCTCTGCCCTTGGATCGCGCGTTCGATCGCGGAGCCGAAGGCGAAGCTGATCGCCCAATCGTACGTCGGCTCGGCGAGGGAATACGGGACGATCTTCTCCGCGATCATCTTGCGGACTTCGTCGCTCTGCGCCTGCGGATCGGCGTTGATCGCTTCGTCGACCGACTTGCGCGGCGGGAACTTGGAGAATTGGCTCGTTCGGAAGTAATCGACCATAATTTCCGGATCTCCCGCGAGGAACCAAGAGATGAATTCGCCGGCTTCCTTCGGATTTTTCGCCTTGCCGTCCATGACGAACGACCAACCTCCGAGCGTAGCGGACGGCTTCGTGCCGTCGCCGTCCGGCGTCGGCATCGGCGCGACGCCGACATTCGGCAGAATGTCCTTGTAATCGTTGCGCAGCTGGCCGATGCCCCACGAACCGTTCACGGACATCGCCACCTTGCCTTGGCCGAAATCGGCCATATCCGTGTACCCGTTCAGCGCTTGCGCCGGAGCGACCTTCTCGTCATAGAGACGCTTGTAGAAGGCGATCAGGCTTTCATAATGCGCGTCCAGGTTCGCCTTCGACCAATCCTCGGAGATCGCCTGATGGCCGCTGTTCATCTGAAGGCCCCACGTCGTCCAGGAAAACTCGACCGCATTGCTCGCGATATGAAGACCGTACACGCCGTCCTTCGTCAGCTTCTTGCCGGCGTCGATCAGCTCATCCCACGTTTTCGGCGGATTCGCCGGATCGAGACCCGCCGCTTGGAACAGATCCTTGCGGTAGTACAGCACCGCGGACGGCTCGACAAGCATCGGATACGCATAATGTTTATCTTTATAAAGTACGAACTGTTCGACATTCGGGTATAAGTCCGCCCAGATCGCCGGATCGACGTATTCGTCGAGCGGCATGAACTGGCCTTGCATCGCCGCGGGCACGATTTTGCCGTAGTCTCTCGTATATACTTGAGGCGCTTTGCCGGCGGCTTGCGCGGCTTTCATCTTCTGATCCCAAGCGTCGCCCGGCACGATCGTCAGCTTCACTTCGATATGTTCGTGCGTCTTGTTAAACTCTTCGACCCACTTCTTGAACCAAGCGCTCGTCGACTCCTCGAACTGGTTGACCCAGAAGTCGACGACGACCTTCTCCTTCGGCGCGTCGTTCGTCGCGGCCGCGCCGCCGTCCGACTTCGACTCTGAGCCGCTTGCGGCGTCCCCGCCGGTTCCGCCGCCGCCCGATCCTCCGCTGCAAGCCGACAGAACGAGCGTCGTTCCCATGACCGCGGCGAGCAGAAGCTTTGCTGACATCTTTTTCATGTGAAGCATCCTCCCTTTTTTGTTGTACCTATTTAAACGCGCGTCGCGCATTTAAACCGATTTCGTCGAACGAGGGTGTTATCGTTTACACATCATGATGGCGCGATTTGGTATCGCTTTCAGTTTACCGGTAAAGTTATTATAATCCATGTTTTTCCCCTTGACAACACGGTAATTTTAATTTTCTTTTTTGTTTACTTTTCCGATCAACTTCGATATAGTTTTATCGATAAAGCCTTAATTCGATAGGTGAGAGCAGCTTATGAAGAAACGCGTGAAGTTAGACGATATCGCGAAAGTCGTCGGTCTTTCGAAGATGGCCGTGTCCTTGGCGCTGCGCGAGGACGTATCCGTCAGCAAGGACACGATTCAACGGGTCAAGGAAGTCGCCGATCAGCTCGGGTACACGCCGAATCGGTTCGCGCAAAGCCTCGTGAACGGGCGGTCCCGTACGCTCGCCCTGCTACTCGGCGGCTCGCTGCACGACGATTATCAGAACCAAATCATTCGCGGCGCGATCCCGTACGCGATCGAGAAGGGCTATACGCTCTCTATCGCGCCCGCCGAATGCGATCCTTCGCTGGAAGCCTCCTATATTCGGAAATACCAGAACTTGATGGTCGACGGCTTCATGGCGTTCCACTGCCGAACGGCCGAGCCGTACAAGCAGCTGAAGAAGAACGGCGTCCCCTTCGTGCTGTATACGAAGTATTTCGAGGATTTGGAATGCGACTACGTCGTCTGCAACGATTTTGCGGGCGGGTACGAGATGACGAGGCGGCTGCTCGAGTTGGGACATCGCAACATCGCTTTCGTCTACGACGAGTATTTAAAGCAGTCTTCCGAAGTGTTGAACCGAAGGCGCGGTTACGCCGCCGCGCTCGAAGAATTCGGCCTTCCCGCCGGCGCGGCCTCGGCGATCTCCTTCGACTTCGATTTCAAGTCGAATCAGACCGATCCGGAGCATCTGTTGGCGAAGAACTCGGCCTTCCGCGAGCGGATGAGCGGCGCCGGTCGACCGACGGCGCTCTTCGTCTGCAACGACGTGCTCGCTTCGTCCGTATACATCGTGCTGAAGAAGCTCGGCTTAAGCATTCCGGGGGACGTCTCCGTTGCCGGCTACGAGGGCGTCTATCTCGGCCAAATTCTCGACCCGCCGCTCTCGACCGTGCGAAGTCCGATTCAAGACATCGGTCGCAAGGCGTGCCAGATTCTCATCGATAAGGTCGAGGGGACCCTTCCGAAGTCGGAGACGATCCAGGTGAAGCTCGAGCCGACGGTCGAACTTCGGGGATCGACCGCTCCGCTGTGACCGAGCGAGAAAAAACCTGAACGCGCGAGTACCGGCGTTCAGGTTTTTTCTCGCTCGAGGCCAAGTATAAACCGGCGGAGCGGCTTGCATAACGGGATAATTTTACGGGGGTGGACGATTTTTGGATTTAGCGAAGCGCCTCCTCCAACCGACGATGCGTGTCCCGCACGATGACGCTCGCTTCCTCGTCGCCTTTCAGCAGCCGCTGCAGCGATTCGGAGTAAATTTGATTGATTCGCTCGGGATACTGAGGCTCCTGCCGCTCCGTCCCGAAGATGCGCTTCGTAAATTCCGCCCGAAGCCCTTGGTTGTAAAATCGCTCTCCGGCCTCCATCACCGAACGGCGAGGAGAGTACGCGAACTTGGCCTCGCTGCTCCACTTGAGCGGAATGTCCGGATCGCCGGCGAACGCCCATAGGATGAACTTCGCCGCTTCGTCCGCATGCGCGCCGGCACGGTTGGCGGCGATCTTCCATCCGCCGGCGATCGTGGTCCGCGCCCCTCCCTCCGGATAAGGAAGCGGCACGACGCCGATCGGCGCGTCCGCGTATTCGGTTTCGAGCAGCCGGACGTTCCATGACCCGCTCACTTGCATGGCCGTCTCGCCGTTCGCGATAATGGCGATGTCCGTCGTCGGACGGGACGGGTTCATATTCAGCAAGCCTCGGCTTCTCAAGTCGGAGAAGTACGAATACGTCCGCAGCGCGCCGTCTTCGTCGAAGCCCGAGCTTCGCCCGTCGCCCGACAGTACGTCCGCGCCCGTCTGCCATAGGAACGGAAGCCAAGAGAAATTTTGATATACGTTGCCGAACGTCTCGATCGTTAGGCCGCTCGTCCCTTTCGTCGTCAACGCCTCCGCGGCGGCTTTCGTTTCCTCCCATGTCCGAGGGGGAGCGAGTCCCGCCTTTGCGAACATGTTTTTGTTATAATACAGTCCAAGCAGCTCCGTCTCGAACGGAATCGCGAGCAATTCCCCGTCGAGCGACGCCGAAAGCAGCGCCGCAGGGTCGAAGTCCGCTCGGACGTCCGGCGCTAGGCGGCCCGTCAACGGATAGAGCAGCGAAGCGTCCGCGAAGCGGCGGATCGTCGCGGACGAGACGAAGAAGACGTCCGGTCCGTGCCCCGACGCGAACGGCGCGAGCAGCCGCGTGCCCGAGAAGTAGATGTCGCTGGAAATATACTCCACCTTAATGTCGATGTCGGGAAATTCCGCCTCGTACCGTTCGCCGAGCCATTGCCAGAACTCGAATTCCTTCGCCTGGTGGAACGACCACAGCGTGAGCACGGTTTTATCCTCTCCCGTCTCCTCCGCGCCGGACGAGCGGAGCAGGGCGGACAGCTCCGGATCGTCCATCTTCTTCCCCGGCGCGCAGGACGCCAGCGCCGCGAGGGCGGTCCAGGCGAGCAGCAGCTTGCGACCCGTCGCGCGTAACGCCTTCATCCCGGCGATTCCTCCATTCGGCAGAAAAACTGTCTGTATTCCGCGGGGGTGACCCCCGTCGTTTTCTTGAACAATCTGGAATAATATTTCTGATCCTGATACCCTACCATCCGCGCGATCTCGTACAGCCGGAGCGACGGGTCTTTCATCAGCTCTTTCGATTCGTCGATACGCATTCCCGTGACGTATTCGACGAAGGAAGATCCGGTCTCTTGCTTGAAGATGGAGCTGAAGTAGCTCGGGCTCATCTCCGCCTGCTCCGCCGCCTCCTCCAGCGACAGATCCCGGTTATAGCGCTCCCGAATGTAAACCAGCGCCTTGTCCATCAGCCGGTGATGTTTATTCCGCTTGTTCCAGCGTACGTTAGCGACGTATGCGGAAACCAGCTCGTCCACGTACGCGAGGAATTGCTCCAGAGTGAAATGCCGGTGCAGCAAATCCATCGGCTCGATCTCCTGCAGCACGTAAGGCGGAACGTTGGTCCGATGCATCGTCCGCACGACGGCCGTGAGCAATTGAACGCAATGGCTCCTCGCGGCTTGGAACGTCGGATTTTTGCTTCGGACTTCGTCCGCGAACCTGCGAAGCTCTTCGTTCGCCTCTTCCTGCCGCCCGTTCTGCATCGCCCGCAGCAGCGCGACCTCTCGTTCGACCGGATAATCGAGCACCGTTTCGTTCGTCGAAGACGCGCCTAGGAACGCATGCGAGGTACCATCGCCGTACACCCACTTGCCGAGCAGCGCTTCCTGCGCTTGCCGAAGCGCCTCGGGCAGCTCGCCGAACGCATGCGTATCTCCGCTGAGGCCGATGGAGATCGAGATGTTCACCCAGCGCTTCACCTGTTCGATCATCCGGAGGCACAGCCGATGCGTCCCGACTCCGGCCGGCAGCAGGAAGTATAGCTGCGCCCCGTTCGCGAACAAGAACCGACATTCCTCGGGACGGGCCGACGCCTCGGAAGCGAGGATTTCCTGCACGATGTTCCGCACCGCGAACGACACCAACTGGCGGTCGCCCCATTGATCCTCCGTAATGAGCTCGTCGAATCGGGCCACCTCGATCGCCATGAGCTGCAGCGGACCGGCGGCGTCCGGCATCGTTCGCTCCAGCCGCTCGCGGTATTCCCGGCCGTCCTCGACGCCGAGCAGCCAGTCCTTCCACAGCTTCCCAAGCGTCGGATCGTTGCGAGGCGCGGAATCTTGAAGCCGCTTCCGACTTTGAAGCTTCATTCGGTGAAGCGCGTCGCGGATGTCGTCCGGCTTCAACGGCTTCAGTAAAAAATCGAAAGCCCCGAATTTGACGGCGGTCTGCGCGTATTCGAAATAGCCGTACCCCGACAAGATGACGACATGCATCGAATACTCCTTCAACGCGCTGAGCAATTCCAGACCGTTCATCCGAGGCATGCGGATATCGGTAATGACGGCGTCCGGAAGCTCTCGCTTCACGAGCTCGAGCGCCTCCGTTCCGTTCTTGGCTTCGCCCGCTACGACCCATTCCGGATCCAACTGCGGAATGAGCTTCGTTAACCCCCGCCGAACCTTCGGCTCGTCGTCGACGACAACGATCTTATACATATGCAACAACCTCCCGGGAATTCCCGATGACGCTTACCGAATTATGCGATGCACGGGAGTACGATTTCGATTTCCGTGCCGAGGCCCGGCTCCGAACGGACCGTCACGCCGTAGTCGGGACCGAACTCGAGCTTGAGCCGATCGTCGATATTATAGATGCCGATGCCGTAATGCTTCCGATCCTGAATGAATCGCAGCCGTTCCTCGGAGATGCCGACGCCGTTGTCGCGAATCGTCACGCGCATGCGGCGTTCGGCTTCCCGAAGCGCGATCTCGACGCGGATGACGCCCCCGGCCTCGGTGTCTTCCATGCCGTGGAGGACGGCGTTTTCCAAATAAGGCTGAAGCAGTAATCTGGGCACCTTGTACGGCAGCGCTTCGGGATCGGCGCGAAACTCGATGGCGAATCTCCCCTCGAACCGAGTCTCTTGCAGGTACGCGTAGCTTTGCGCCCACTTCATCTCTTCCTCCGCGCTTACCCAAGCGCCGCCCGGCTTGATCGCGTAGCGCAAAATATCGCCGAGCGCCGTGATCATGGAGCTCATGTCGCGCTGCCCTCTCTCGATCGCCATCCAGTTGATCGTATCTAACGTATTGTAGACGAAATGTGGGTTGATTTGCGCTTGCAAGGCGCGAATTTCCGCTTCCTTCTCCTTGTCGGAGACGCTCCTGACTTCTTGGATCAGGTCGCGGATGCGGTCCCTCATGTAATTGAACGAGGACTGCAGCAGCCCCATTTCGTCCGTCGATTGCGCGGGCAGGCGGAAGTCCCGATGTTCCTTATGGATTTGTTTCATCGCTACGGCCATCTGCATGATCGGACGGCTGATGTAGATCGAAGTCAGCGCGCCGAGCACGATGAACAACGCGGCGAAGGCGACGATCGTGACGAAGAGGAATTGCTTTTGGTTTTCCGTCTGCGCGTCCAAGTCCGAGTGCGGCACGAAGGAATATATGATCCAATCGCTCTTCTGCGAGCGGATCGAGCCGACGCGATACGCGTCGCCGTTCAGGCGGTAATCGGCGAACGTCCCCCCGCCTTCGGCGATCTCGCCGAACGCCGGGAGCACCGCGAGATCGACGCGGTATGCCTCGGGGTTGCTGTGCCAGACGACGTTCCCTTGCCGATCCGCGATCAGTACGATCCCCTTCGGGCTTACCTTCACGTCCTTCAGCATCGCGTCGAACGCTTGAATGTCGATGTTCATCGCGAAGGCGCCGAGCGGCTGCATGACGTCCGCGATGTTCTTAATTTGCACGCCTACGGGCAGCAGGTGCGTCACCCGAGCTTTATAGGGATTGGGCTCGAGCTCGTAGGTCGACAGCCATACGATGCGCCCGTCCGCGTTCCGAATCCGCTGCCCCCATTCGGGATGCTTGCGGAACGCTTGCAGGAAGAGCTCCGAGCCTTTGAAATCCGCGAAATGGATCGCCCCGCCTTCGGTCAACACGTACGCGGAATCGATCCCCTCCTTCCCCCGGAGGAAGTCGCGGAGAAAGCGATCGACGGAGCCCCCCGTCGCCCGATCTCCTTCGCCGGACGTCTCCGGCCGCGCCAGCTCGCGGATCACGTCCTCGTGGTCGTAGATGCGTAACAGGTGATTTTCGTATTCGTTCAGCGTCTGGTCGACGTTCCGCCGCAGCAGCTCCAGCAGCTGCGCGGTGCTTTCGTCGGTTCGCTCCGACACGAAGCTTCGCGAGCTGTTATAAAACAACATCCCCGCGAGCATGAGGGGAACCAAAACGAAGGCGACCAGCGTAACGGTGAGCTTGACGCGGAGATTCATGTTTTTAAACGCTTTCATCACCATGGTCGACGAATGAACTCCCTCTGCGCGGCGCACGATTTCAGTCCAAAGTATATCACCGCTCCCGGGATCGGTAAATCGGAATTGGCGCGCTTCTCCTTGCGGCGGAGCCGGTCCCCGAACGGCGAAAGACCGCCGGGCATCGGCGCCCGACGGTCTTCCTCCTTACCAGCCATACCGCTGCAGCAGCTCCGGGCGATGCGCTCGGATTCGCAAGTACGCCTCCGCCGCCGCGCCGGCTCCCCAATCGAAGATCGAGAACTCCCCGATGCCGAGCCCCCGTTCGCCGACGCGGCCGTTATGCCCGTAGTTTTCCATCATAAACCCGTAATCCTTCTCGTCGAAGAACGGATACTTCGCTTCCCACTGCGCCTTCGTCTTCGGATTTTCCGGGCAATACATCATGACGAACGACGCGCGGAGCGCCGCCAGCCCCCGCTCGATATATTCCTCGCGATCGAGCAGCTCCCCGTACTCGAGAATCAGCTCCGCGAACAAGCTTTGCCGGGCGTCGTTCCACTCCGCGTCCCCGTTCATGACGCCGAAGCCGCCGACGGCGTCGATCGGTACGTACGGCGGCTGCCACGACGCCTGCGTCATGAGCATCTCGTCCAGGCAGCGTTCGCCGAGCTCGAGGTACCGGGCTTCGCCCGAAGCGGCGTGCGCCGCCTTGCACGCCTCGGCCGTCCAGAACATCGAGAAATTGCACTGCTTATACATATCGTTGCGCTCGAACTTTCGTCCGACGCGGTCCCCGCCGAACGGACTGCACGACCAATATGTCTCGAAATCCTCCCAACGCCCGTGCGGCACGACGTCCCGCGCGACCGCGTCGAGCGCCCGCAGCGCCGATGCCGCGTAACGCTCCTCCCCCGTCAGCTCCGCCAGCTTGAAGAGGAACGTCGCCGACGCCGACGACTCCGGGCTGTCGGCCAAAACGTCCAAGGGGCGCAGCGAGTCATAATCGAGCCACGCCGGGAAGAAGCCGTCGCCTCGCTGAAGCGGAAGCAGCGCGTCCGCATACTCGACCGCGTACGCGAGCAACGCCTCGTCGCGCTCCAGCTCCTCGTACCAACGCAGCATCCACAGCGCCGTCCAGCTCATGTCGAGCACGTGGTACGGCGCTCCCTTCACCGAACGCCAAGGCGCTACGGGGTTGCGGTTGGAATTGCCCCAATAGGCCGTGTCCCACCCTCTCGACCGATTGACGATCGTGCCGTCGGTCAGGGTCGCTTGTTCCATCTCCGTCGCCAGCACCGCCGGGAAGAAACCGGCTCGCCGCGGCGCCGCCAGCGCCAGCCGCTTCGTCTGCTCCGCGCGGCGGACCAGCGCCTCGTCGCCCGTCGCGACGCCGTGCCGGAACATGCCGTGCGCGGTGCGCAGCGAGCTGAACCACGCTTGATTCCAGATCGAGCGAAATTCGCGTTCGTTGACGGGGCCCGGGTAATTCGGGCTCTGGGTGACGTTGACGATGAAGGCGGCCGCGCCGACCTGCTCGCCGTCGAGCTCGAGACGCTGCCACACCGCGGACTCCCAGCTGCGGAACGCCCACCGATACGCCCGTCCGACCATCGTCGTAAGGGAAGACCCGGACGCCGCGGACGCGCGGAACGCGCCGGCACCCCATCGCTCCCACAGGAAGCGAAGGATCGGCCGCCACGGATTGGCGGCGACGGACGCGTCTTCGAACGCCAGTAAGTAGAAGGCGACCTCTACCGTTCCCTCCGCGTGCGCGGCGCCCGGCCGCTTCGCGAACAACACGTGCGCCGCTTCGTCCGGCTCGGTCTCGCTCATACCGATCGTCAGTTCGCGGTCCTCGGCGTTCAGGTCGAGATACCATGGCACGCCCTCGCGGCGGGTCATCGCGTCCAAGTCCGGGACGAGCGCCAAGACGCGGCGATCGTCCGCCGCCAGCAGCGCCGGCGAGCGGAAGCAGTGGCGGTCGACGACGTGCCGGTCGGTCGGCGTCAGATGCGGCGACCAATGCAGGGACGGCTCGAAGGCCGGCGAGACGCGCGCTCTCCAGTCGTCGGCTTCGACGCGCCGATCGAGCTCGAACCGGATCGAGACGCGCGTCGCATGTTCGTCGATCCGTTCCACGGATAGATGCGGCGCTGCGCCGCCCAGCGGATCGATCTCGATCGCCTTGACGAAGCTTTGAAGACGGCGGCCGAGACGCACTCGCGTAGAGTCCCGATCATGAAGCAGTGCCGAAACTGTTGTCATCATTTCACCCTCCGGATCGCGGCCGGGACGCTGCCGGCGCAGCGCCGCCGATCGTATCGTTTCCCTAAGCATACCTTGAATTCGCCCCGTTTTCTTTAGCTGATCTTACTCCCCTTTTAACAATTATTGCTTTCGCACGTTTTATTGGAATGACGCATTCCCACACATATAACGTCACAATATTATAGTTAATATCTTGTTGTCAGTGTGGTACATTAAGAGGGCAATGTCTTGATTTTATAGACGGGAGAGATTAGGGTGACCATCCGAATCGGCAAGATCAGCTACTGGCACGTACATGCGTGGGAGTACACGAAGTACGCGCAGGAGCACCCCGGCACCGAGATGGCTGCGGTGTGGGACGAAATTCCGTCGCGCGGCAAGGAAGCGGCGGAGAAGCTCGGCGTTCCGTTCTTCGAATCGCTGGACGACATGCTTGCAAACGGTAACATCGACGCCGTCATCGTCGACGCGCCGACGAACCGCCACCATGAAGTGATCGTCAAGGCGGCTCGCGCCGGGAAGCATATTTTTACGGAAAAGGTCGTCGCGGCCACGCTGCACGAAGTGAACGATATTTTAGCGGAGATCGAGAAAGCCGGCGTGACGCTGACCGTCTCGCTGCCGCGACTCAACGACGGCTACACGCTCGCGATCCGAGACCTTCTGGATCGCAAGCAGCTCGGCCAAGTGACGCTCGTCCGCGTTCGCTTGTCGCATAACGGCGCGACGGCGGGCTGGCTGCCGGCTCACTTCTTCAACGCCGAACAAACCCAAGGCGGCGCGATGATCGACCTCGGCTGCCATCCGATGTACCTGACGCGCCTGTTCCTCGGCGAGCCGATCGTCGACGTAACGGCTCAATACGGCTACGTCACGGGCAAGGACGTGGAAGATAACGCGGTGACGACGTTGTCCACGGCGTCGGGCGCCGTCGGCGTCGTCGAAGCGGGCTTCGTGAACGCGCACTCGCCGTTCGCGATCGAAATCCACGGCACGGAAGGCACGCTGCTGTACGGCACGCCGAACGAAACGCTGCTCCTTCGGACGAAGGTCGGCGGCCAAGCCGAGGCCGGCTGGCAGGAGCAGCCGATTCCGCCGAAGCGCGAGAACGCGTTCAGTCAATGGGTCGGCCACATTCAGAACGGCACGGCCGCGGATGAAAACGTCGGCCTCGCCGTAGAACTGACGAAGCTCATGGAAGCATCCAACCTTTCGGCTCGCGAACGCCGCGCCGTCCGTCTCGAGGAACTTCGGAAATGAGCAAGTTTCCATACGCCGTCATGCGGGAAAGACAGGACGCGCTGGAGCGGTTGGACATCCGGGTCCGTTGGGGCCGGTACGACATCCGCGTGCTCCGCTTTCATCTGACGACGTTCCCGCCGGGACGCGTCGTCGAGTTTCACAAGCATGACGAATTCGAGTTTCACTTTATCCCGAGGGGTAGAGGGAAAGTCGTTATGGAAACCGAGGAATACGCGCTGCGGGAAGGGATGTTTTACTTGACCGGCCCCGGCGTCATGCATTACCAGGAAGCCGACGCGGCGGAAGCGATGGACGAGCTGTGCTTGCACGTCGACATCGCTTCGCGCGACGTCGGGGACGAAGCGCTCGACGCCGCGGATCGCCTCGAATTCGCAGAGGCGGACGATTGCGTCGGGAAGCTTCGCGCGATGCCCCTCGCGCCGACGCTCGATCTGCACGACGCGATGCGGCACTTCCTTGAAGCGTATCAAGCGTGCAGCGAAGGCTCGCTGGGCCTCTACACGACGATCAAGCAGCACGTCGTCCAGATTTTGCTCAAGGCGACGCTCGCTTACGACGCCGGAGAGACGCGGCCGCAGCTCCCTTCGCGGGACATGAAGTCGTACCGGTATCGCCTCGCGATGCAGTACATTCGAGCGAATTACGCCGGCACCGTCACGCTCGCGGGCGTCGCGGAGAAGCTGAACATCAGCTCGCGGCAGCTGCAGCGCATCTTCAAGGAAGTTCGCGGGGAAGGTTCCTTTAGCAGTATACTAGAGGAAGTACGCCTGGAAGCCGTATGCAGGAAGCTTGCCGAGACGGACTTGTCCGTCGAACGGATCGCGGTGAGCGAGGGATTTTCGAACGGGAATTACTTGCATGCGGTGTTCCGTAAGCGGTTCGGCATGACACCGTCGGCGTACCGCAAGTCACACCACCATATCTAGGAGGACTTATTCATGGCCAAGACGTATCGCATCGCAATCGTAGGCTGCGGCGGCATCGCCAACGGCAAGCATATGCCGAGCCTCAGCAAGCTCAATAACATCGAGATGGTCGCGTTCTGCGACATCGTGGAGGAGCGCGCCGTCGCCGCCGCGGAGAAATACGGCGCGGAAGGCGCGAAGACGTATACGGACTACACGGAGCTGCTTAAGGACGCTTCGATCGATATCGTGCATGTGTGCACGCCGAACGACTCCCACGCCAACATCGCGATCGCCGCGCTCGAAGCGGGCAAGCATGTCATGAGCGAGAAGCCGATGGCGAAGACGGCCGCGGACGCGAAGCGCATGGTCGAAGCCGCGAAGCGTACGGGCAAGAAGCTCACGGTCGGCTATAACAACCGTTTCCGTCCGGACAGCCAGCACCTGAAGAAGGTTTGCGAAGACGGCGAGCTCGGCGAAATTTACTTCGCGAAGGCGCATGCGATTCGCCGCCGCGCGGTGCCGACATGGGGCGTATTCCTCGACGAAGAGAAGCAAGGCGGCGGTCCGCTCATCGATATCGGCACGCACGCGCTCGATCTCACGCTCTGGATGATGAACAACTACGAGCCGAAGGCCGTCCTCGGCACGTCCTACCATAAGCTGTCCCAGAAGGAAAACGCCGCGAACGCTTGGGGTCCGTGGGATCCGAAGAAATTCACGGTCGAAGACTCCGCGTTCGGCATGATCGTCATGAAGAACGGCGCGACGATCCAGCTCGAGTCGAGCTGGGCGCTTAACACGTTGGAAGTGGACGAAGCGAAGTGCACGCTGTGCGGCACGGAAGGCGGCGCGGACATGAAGGGCGGCCTCCGCATCAACGGCGAGAAGCACAGCCGCTTGTTCACGAGCGAAGTGAACCTGAAGTCCGGCGGCGTTGCGTTCTACGACGGCAAGTCGGAGAGCGACGCGGACCTCGAGATGAGAATGTGGATCCAGGCGATCGACGAAGACAAAGATCCGGTCGTCACGCCGGAGCAGGCGTTCGTCGTCTCGCAGCTGCTCGAAGCGATCTATGAGTCCGCGCGTACGGGCCAGGCGGTATACTTCGACTAAACCGAATGTTCATAAGAAACGGGACGCCGCACACGATCGTGCGGCGTCCCGTTTTTTCGTTTCTTTACCCGCCGAGCCGTCCATCCTCATACAACTGCAGGAACGCGTTTACGACCTCCGGGTCGAAGTGTTGCCCTCGCTGCCGCTTGATTTCGGCGATCGTCTCCTCCGGCGTCCAAGCCCTCTTGTAAGGGCGCTCGTGAGTCAAGGCGTCGTAATAATCCGCCAATGCGACGATTCGCGCCGGAAGAGGGATGTCCTCTCCCCGAAGCCCGTCCGGATACCCGGTACCGTCCCACTTCTCGTGATGAGACCGCGCGATCGCGGCGGCCAGCTTCAACAGCGCGAAGGAGCTTTCGCTCATAATGCTGGCGCCGATCGCCGTATGCACCTTCATCCGTTCGAACTCGTGAGGCTCGTATCTCCCAGGCTTCAAGAGGATCTCGTCGGGGATGCCGATTTTTCCGATGTCGTGCAGCGGGGCCGCCATCCGAATCGTCTCGACGTCTTCCTCGGACATCCCCATGCGGCCGGCGATGAGGCCGGCCAGCTCGCCGACGCGCACGGTGTGCCGTCCGGTAATATCGTCCCGGTACTCCGCCGCTCGGCCAAGCAGCTGCAATATTTCCAGCTTGCTCTTCTGCAGCTCTTGCGTCCGTTCCCTGACCCTCTGCTCTAAGGTGTTCTTATGTTGTTGAAGCTGGATATGAAGCTGCCTCGTCTTCAGCAAGTTATTGATGCGCAGCACGACTTCTATCCGATCGAACGGCTTCGTCAGGAAATCGTTGACGCCCGCCTGCAGCCCTTGCTTCTTCAATTCCGGAGTGACGTCCGCGGTCAGCATCATGATCGGCAAATACGCATCCGCCCCGGCCCGATCCCGAATCAGCTTCATCACCTGTAAGCCGTCCATTCCCGGCATATGCATATCGAGCAGCACGATATCCGGCTCGATCGCATCCATCATCGAAGGAATGCGTTGCGGATCCATGCTGCTATGGATGTTCGAGAATCCCGCTCGACCTAGAATTCGTTCAAGCAGCGATACATTGTGTTCTTGATCGTCGACGATAAATACGTTCGCGTTAAGAATGTCCTCCATTTTCCCTCGTACCTTTCCGTCCCTTGAGATGACGCTCGTTTACGATTGCAACGCTTTGCCGATTTTATCCAACAGACGTTCCAGCACGACCGGCTTCGTGTCGAAGTCGTCGCATCCGGCCGCGTACGCCTTCTCTTCGTCCTCGGCCATCGCATGGGCGGTCAGAGCGATGACCGGAATGTGCTTCGTCTCGGGGGCGGACTTCAGCCGCCGCGACGCTTCCCACCCGTCCAACATGGGCAGGCTCAAATCCATCAACACGACGTCCGGCAGCAGACGCGTCGCGAGCTCGACCCCCTCCTTGCCGTCCTCGGCGGAGACGACCCGATATCCCTTTCGCTCCAGGCGCCGGGTCAGCATATCTCGATTCATCTCGTTATCTTCGACCAAGAGAATGGTTATCACGCGGGTTCCGCCTCCGTCATTAACTTGCGTATATCCGACAGCAACGTTTTGAAATCGATGGCGCCCTTCTGCACGATATTCCGGACGTAGCCGTTCAACTTCTGCCGGTCTTCCGACGTTATCGTCTTCGCCGTGACGACGACGATCGGCACGTCGCGCCATGCGTCCCGCTTGCGCAGCTCCGTTATGAATTGGAATCCGTCCATCTCGGGCATCATCAGATCCAGCAAGATCAAGGCAGGCGTCTGTTGCTCCATCGCTTCCAATGCGAACCGGCCGTTGCGAGCCTGCGTCACCGAATAGCCTTCTTTCACCAGGAGCTTAGTCATTAATTCGCTCGTCGTCGCATCGTCTTCGATGACGAGAACCCGGCGTTCATCTCGACCCGAGACGTATTTCTCCATGACTTTGATCAACCGTTCCCGTTCCACCGGCTTGACCAAGTATTCGGAAGCGCCCAGCGTGTAGCCCAGCTGCGTGTCGCTGGTCAACGACCAGATGACGACGGGAATGTCGGCCACGTCGGGATCGTTCTTCAGCTGGGACAGGACGCTCCAACCGTCCATCCCCGGCATTAAGATGTCTAGGCAGATCGCCTTCGGCTTCAGCTTCTTCGCCAATTCGAGCCCTTGCTTCCCGTTATCGGCGAAGGCGAGCTCCCAGCCCTCCTTTTCGAAATACCGCTTCATGATTTGCTCGTTGAACGGCTCGTCGTCGATCAACAACACGCAGGGCTTCTTCCGTTCCGCTTCGGGAGGCGCTTCCGCGACGGCCGCTGCGGCGGGAGAAGCGGGGTTCGAGATCGATTCGGGGAGCCAGCAAGTGAACGTGCTTCCCGCTCCGTACACGCTCTCGACGTCGATATCTCCGCCCATTATGTGGCAGAACCTTCGGCTGATCGCGAGCCCGAGCCCCGTTCCGCCGTACTTCCGCGTCGTCGACGAATCGGCTTGCGTGAACGGCTGAAACAGCTTCTCGATTTGCTCGGGGGTCATGCCGATGCCGGCGTCTCTCACCCGGAAGCCGTAGCCCGGTCGTCCGCTCCTCGTTTCGCGGTAAACCTCGAAGTCGATCTTGCCGCCGTCCGTGAATTTGCTGGCGTTACTTAGCAAGTTCAGCAGAATTTGCCTGAGCTTCGTGACGTCCGTCGTCATCGGACCTTCGATCGATTGAACCTGAAGCCGGTTTCCCTTCGCATCCATCAGCGGCGCGACCGTGCTCGCGATCTCTTGGACCAACGCCGACATTTCGCATGTTTCGACGAACAGCTCCATCTTCCCGGCTTCGATCTTCGAGATGTCCAAAATATCGTTGATCAACGCGAGCAGGTGATTCCCCGCTTTGCTGATTTTGCCGAGGTCTTCGGCGAACGTCGACTCGCCGATTTCCTCCGCTTCCTCCTTGAGCATCTCGCTGTACCCGATGATCGCGTTGAGCGGCGTGCGGAGCTCGTGACTCATGTTGGCTAAAAATTGACTCTTGATCATATTCGCTTTAATCGCCTCGTCATGCGCTCGCTCCAACTGGGCGGTCCGTTCCTTGACCAATTCCTCCAGTTGCTCGTTAAACTGACGAAGCTCTTGATTCATGCGGTAAATCTCTTCGGTCTTCCATCGAATTTCCGAATCCTTCAAGGAAAACCGCTTCGAGATAAAGATGCCCAGAAGGCATAACCCCAACGTAAACAAGGTGCCTCCCGAGATGAAGTACGCCAGCCATTTCTGATCCAGCAGCACCCCGGTCGCGATGCCGCCGTCTTGCGCGACGCGAAAACGGGCCGCCGCCATGCCGGTATAATGCAGGCCCGCGATGGCCGCGCCCATGATGAGTCCGCTGCCCGCCTTCTTCCACCACGTGCCCCGTCCCCCGCCCTTACGGAAATAGAACGACAGCCATAGCGCGGCGACGGAGGCGGCGAGCGCGATCCCGACGGAAAGCGCGAAGAGGGCCGGATCGTAAGTGATTCCGATTTGCATGGCGGCCATCCCGATGTAATGCATGCTCGTTACGCCGGCGGCCAGCAGCAACCCGCCGCTTATCAGCTCTTTCGCGCCTAACTGGCTGCTGCGGCTAACGATGTATAATGCGACGAACGCGCCTAGGATCGAGGGGATGACGGACGCCGAAACGACGAGCAAATCGTATGCGACGGGAACCGGAAGCGAGAACGCAAGCATTCCGACGAAATGCATCGACCAAATACCTAAGCCCATGGCCGCGGCTCCGAAGAGCATCCACCACCACCTCCTGAGCCCTTCGGCCGAACTGATTCTTCCGGCGAGATCCAGAGCCGTGTAAGAAGCAACGACGGCCACCACATACGAAAAACCGACCAGTATCGGGTCATGAGAACCATGAATGTGTTCCAATGATATTCCTCCTGTACTCTCTCTTCCGCGCTTTCCTCTTTACGAAGGACCTTAAGGCATAACTATTAGTATATTTCAGAAAACTCGACAATTTCTGAACAATTTTTGTCGAAAACACTCGAATAACGATAAAGAAGGAGCCTGTCGTTGCGTCCCCGTTTTCGCAGCGACAAGCTCCCCTTTCCTTTCAGTCCGCGCCTTCGGTTTATTCGACCGAGACGTCCCACGCGTTCACTTCCCGCGTAATTTCGTCGCCGCCGTGCTCCCGCCAGCTTCGAACGAACGCGTCGAACGCGTCCGCCTCTTCTTTGCCGTAAACGATCTTTAGAAAGGCCTCTTTCTCCAGCTTCTGCAGCGCCGGCCACTTCGTCCGCATCGCGGGGGTCGGCACGCCGAGGAATTGATCCTTCTGCGCGTAAGCGAGCTGTCGGTCCCCCACGATCTTGCCCTCGAGGAACAGCTTGGAGCTGGTTTCCGCCAGCTTCTTCTCGTACGGCGATTCGATCTGCCCGCGATACACGCGCTGCTCCAAGCTTTCCTTCAGCACGCCCTCCGGCGTACTGCCGGGAGCGATCAGAAGCAAGTTCGCTACGGTCGTCGTCGCTCCCTTGAAGTCGTAAACGTACTTGCCGTCTACGATCTTATAATCGTAGTTTTCGCCGAACCCGTGCATGAAGTCCGATTCCGGATCTTCGATGAGCGCGCCGTATACTTCGTCCCAATAGCGGAACAACGCTTCGATATACGGGAAATCCTTGCGGAAAATGTAGCTTCCGTAGGATACCTTCGAGCCTCGCCGCCCGATCTTGCCGTCCTCCCCGGCCGGGAACGGAATCGGCCGATACTCCGGCTTGAAGCCGTTCTCGTCCTCGTGCACCTCGCCGAGCGGCCACCCGCCCATCCACCCCGGTCCCGAAACGACGCCCGCTTGTCCCTCCACGAAGAGGTTCGCCGCGGTCAGCTCGTCATGCGTGCCGAAGTCGCGATGGAGCCATCCCTGGTCGTACCACGTCCGAAGCCGAGCAAGCGCCTGCTTGACCTCCGGCTGCACGGAGCCGTAGGCGAGGCTGCCGTCCGGCATTCGATTCCATTGGTACGGCTGATCGCCGTAGGCGCCGAACAGGAAGCTCGCGTCGGCGAGCCAGCCGTTCAGAGAGTTCTTGCCGGCCAAAGCGAGTCCGAACGTATCTTGCTTCCCGTTCCCGTCGGGGTCCTCGTTCGTGAACGCGTCCAGCGCCGTCTCAAGCTCTTCGATCGTCGTCGGCGGAGCGAGCCCCGCCGCGTCGAGCCAGTCTTGGCGAATCCAAAGAATCGGATCGCCGACCTTGCCGTCCGATATTTGCGGCAATCCCCACTTCTTGCCGTTCGCCGTCACCGTCTTCCAGACGTCCGGATTTTTCGAGTACGCTTCCTTCATCCTGGGCGAGGCGTACGTCTCGAACGCTTCCTCGATATCCATGAACCGTCCGGATTCGGCGATGTCGTCGAGCAGCTGCGGCAGTACGGCGTCGTTCAGGTACAACACATCGGGGATCGGCTCGTCTCCCGTAAGCGCCAGCTTGGTCTTGTGCAGAAGCGCGGCTTCGTCGACCAGCACCCACATGCTGTTCTGAATAATGCCTAGCTTCTCCTTCGCCCACCGCGAGATCGGATTGTCGTCGATCGAATCGGGCGGAATCAGCTTGCCCATCTCGCTGTCGTTCAGCACCCTCGACGTCGTAACGACGACCGGAGGGTCGTACGGGATCGACTGCCCCGTCTCCCCCGCCGTCTCCGGCGCCGGGTCGACGGGGGTGTTCGCGTCGGCGCAGCCCGCGAGGCCGATCGCCAGGACGAGCATCCCCGCGAGTATCGTACGGCTTTGGTGAACATGCATCATTGTACATCCGCCTCGTTTTCTAAATATGGATACCGTCATTCCGCCTCTTCCGCCGCATCCACGGGCCAGCGCAGCGTCGCCCGAACGCCCCCCGACGCCGAGCGGGAAAGCGACAGTCCCGCTCCGGCGCCGTACCGATGCGCGATGCGTTGGTGCACGTTCCGCAGCCCGCGAATGTCGCCGGACGATTCCGGCGAGGCGAACGAATCGTTCAATCGCTCGAGCTCGTCGTCGGACAGGCCGACGCCGTCGTCTTCCACCGCGAAGACGACGAACCCCGCCTCGATGCGCCCCTGAATCGAGATCGAGCCCGGCCCTTCCTTCGGCTCGAGGCCGTGGGCGATCGAATTTTCCACCAACGGCTGGAACAGCAGCCTTGGTACGAGAATCGATTCAAGCGCTTCCGGGATGTCGACGCGATACGTAATTTTCCGCAGCTGCATGTCCATAATTTCCACGTACGCGTTAACGAACGCGATTTCTTCGCGCACCGTGGCGTCCAACGTTTCGTTCCTCGTCGTATATCGGTAATAGTCCGCCAAGCTGTAAGCCATCGAGATGACCGGCTCCGTTCGCTTCAGCTGCGCCATGCTGACGATGAACGCAAGGCTGTTGTACAGGAAGTGAGGGTTGATCTGCGACTGGAGCTGCTTCATGACCGCTTCCTTGGCCCGCAGCTCTTCGCGGTACACTTTCTCGATCAAATGCTGCATGCGCGCCGCCATCCGGTTGAACTGTCCGAACAGCCGCGTGAAGTCCCCGTGCCGGACGTTCAAGATCCGCGTCGACAGGTCGCCGCGTTCCAACCGCTCCGCGCCGGCGCCCAACAGCCGGATCGGCACCTGCACCTGCGAGTAGATCAAATACGCCGCGCCGGCGCCCATCAGCAGCAGTAGGGCCGCCGTAACGTAAAACAAGTTTCGGCTGAACGTTACCGGCGCGAGAATGTCCTCGAGCGGCGCGTAATCGATCAAGCTCCAAGGCAGCTCCTCGGACGACAGTCCGTACACCAAATACCGTTCGCCGTCCACCGTCACGACGCGATGTCCTTCCTTCATCGTCTCGCCCCCGACGGCGCCCGCGTCGATCAACCGGCGGATGAAATCCATATCCGCGCTCGTGTTCGGCAGCACCTCGTTCGCTCCCCCGTAGAGGAACGGGTCGTTATTCCCTTTGGTCTTGAAGCTGTCGAGCAGGGAGACGATGTTGTCGGCCATCAGGTCGACCTCGACGACGACGGATGCGCGGTTCAGGTCGCTCGAGGCGGACGCCGGTTCGACGAAGAAACGCGTGAACGCCTGTTTCTCGATGTCGTTCACCCGGATCGTGCGGAATCGCCACTCGTTCGACAGATTCGCTCGCAAATACGACTCGTCGTACGGAAGCAGCGAATACGAAGAGATCGCGTGACCCGCTCCCGGAAAGTACAGATTGATCCGGTTCATCCAAGCCGCCGACATGCTGAACAGCTTCAGCTTGTTCTGCAGATCGTCGAGCAGCATGGCGTAATCGTACCCGTCGGCCGGAATGAGGTTCCCCGCGAGCGCCGCGAAATCGGGATCTTGGGAGATCAGGTTGGAATATTGAGACACCTGGTCCAAGGCGCCTTCGATTTGGTGCATGAAAATCGCGAGCCGATTTTGGTTCGCGATCGTAATCTGTTCCTCGACGATCCCCGTGCCGACCCGCTGAGAGAGCGTGTACAGCGCGATGACCGGAGTCATCAGGGTAACGATCAACAGCATGACTTTCGTTATAAGCTTCATACGTCCTCCGCCGCGCACTTTTCCTAAAAGAAAGATTCGACGCGAAGCTGCGCATTCCTGTTCCGCCGCGATTGGAACGGAATCCCATCCGGCGGGCGGAAACCCGGCCTTAAGTCCAGTCGCGCCATGCAACCGAAGATGGGAGACGCAAGTCCCGGATTGCGATAAAATGTGGAAAGTTCTTCACTTACGGAAAGAGGGATACGAATGAGCGTTAGAGGCATTTCGGGAGCGGTGCTGCTCCTATTGGGGGCGTTCCTGTTCATGAATCAAGGGGAGACGTTCGACGTCGGCGACATCTTCGGCTACTTCTGGCCGTCGATCTTCGTCATCCCGCTCGGACTGTTTTTCCACTGGCTGTATTTCGGGGTGACCGGGCGCAAGGGCGTCGGCGTGCTCGTTCCCGGCGGCATTCTGCTGACGGTCGGCGTCGTATGCCAAATCTCCATGCTGTACGACGCGTGGCACATTATGTGGCCGGGCTTCATCTTGGCGCCGGCGGTCGGACTGTTCGAGCTGTATTGGTTCAGCGGACGAAATAAATATTTGCTGATCCCGATTAACATCCTGACGGTGATCTCGCTGCTGTTCTTCGCCGTCTTCTCGATCGGCTCGGTCTTTAACTTCTTGTCCGGCAAGCCGTATATCGCGATCGTGATGATCGTCGTCGGCGCGATCGTGCTCATGAGCCGCAAGAAGCAAGCATAAACTCGCCCATTGGGAAAACGAAGCCCGTCGCGACTACGCGACGGGCTTCTCCGCGTCGTCCGAACGCTGCCGAACGAAGCGATACATATGAACCGCGACGACCTTGGACACCGCGTATCCCGGGATCGCGAACAACAATCCGATCGGACCGAAGAGGGAGCCGACGACCAGCAATAACAAAATGATGGTCAACGGATGGATGTTCAGGCCTTTGCCCATAATCCACGGCGACAGCAGATTGCCCTCGAGCTGCTGCGCGACGACCGTTACGATCAACACCTTCAGCGCCATGTCCGGCGATTGCGCCAAGCCGACGAGCACGGCCGGAGCGGCGGCCAAGAACGCGCCCAAATAAGGAATGACATTCGTGATCATCGCGATGAACGCCAGCAGCACCGCGTACCGCAGTCCGATCAGCTGAAAGCCGACGAGCATCAGCAACCCGACGCAAACGGCGACCGTCATCTGCCCCCGGATGAAGAACCCGATCGTGCGGTCCATCTCGGACATCAGCTTTCGGGCGTCCGCTTGCCTCGCCTTCGGAATCATCCCGATGAACCCTTCGAACATCTTGTCCCCGTCCTTCAATAGAAAATAAAGAACGAACGGGACGATGACGACCAACAGGAACGCGTTCGCTACGGCGCCGAGCACGTTCGTCAGATTGGAGCTGACGAGGTCGACGAGCGTCATCGCGTACCCCGAGGCCGTCGCAGCGATCGATTCGACGTCAAGGTTCAGTCGATGCAGCCATACGGCGAACGCCTCGGATCGGGCGAGTTCGTATCCCACGGCGACGGCGCGTTCCACGAAATTCGGAAGGCCCGCGATCAATTGCGCGAATTGCGTCTTGATCATCGGCCCGACCGACAGCCCGAGCAGCGCGAGCGCCCCCGCCGCGACGAAGTACAGCAGCAAGATGGCGAGCGACTTCGGCACCCGTCGCTTCACCAGAAATTGCATCGGCGGACGCAGCAAGAAAAACAACACCCCCGCGATGAGCAGCGGCCCGACCAACGTCCGGAACGCGACGACGAGCGGTTGGAAGATGAAATCGATCTGCGCGCCCAGCCAGACGATGAGAAACAGAAGCAGAACGCCGACGCCGATTCGAAACAGCTTATTTTCTATAGGACAACTCCTCCTCGCCCGAGCTTCACTTACGATTGTTCTTCGACTAGCCTGAGCAGCGATTCGGGGATAGCGAACGACTGTCGATCGATCAGCAGCCGCATCTCGCGATCCTGCGCCGAGGCGGACGTTTGCTTGATCTCGTCGACCTCCCTCCGAAGCCGTTCCATCTTCTCGTCCAATTCCGCCGCGGTGTCGGCGGCTTCCTTCAATTCGGCGAGCAGCCGCTCGGGAACGGAGCCGTTATACTTATAGAAGATCTTGTGCTCGAGACTCGCCCAGAAATCCATCGCGATCGTTCGGATTTGCACTTCTACGGCGACGAGCTCCTGGCGATCCGACATAAAGACCGGTACCTCGATCAACAGATGCAGACTTTTATATCCGTTCGGCTTCGGCTGTTTCAAGTAATCTTTAACAGATACGAAATTCAAATCGTCTTGGTTCCGCAGCATGTCGGCGATCCGGTAAATATCGGATAAAAACGAACATGTAATGCGGATCCCGGCGATATCCTTCACGGAGTTCCGGACGTCGGCGAGAGACGCGACGCCGCCTTTGCGGATCAGCTTTTTCATAATGCTTTCCGGAGATTTCAATCTCGACTTCGTATGTTCGATGGGGTTGTACTCGTGCAGCAGTTGGAACTCCTCTTGCAAGATTTCGATTTTCGTCTCGACCTCGCTGAGCGCGAACTTGTACATCATCATGAAGCGGGTCAACTTGTTTCGAACGGTTTTCCATTGATCGATAGGGTGATCCATAACGGCTTCCTTCCGTGCATCTTTTCGATGTTTGTCCATTACAGCTTAACCGGATGTTCGCATTCGCATCGCTTCCGGTCCCTTACAGCAGCTTCAACGTCTCGCCGACGTCCGGCGTTCGGTTTGCGCGATAGGCCGACGGCGAGACGCCGACGTACCGATGGAACACCTTCCCGAAATAGCTCGCGTCCGCGAAGCCGCACCGCTCCGCCACGGTTTCGATCGGGAGTCGGCTTTGGCGCAGCAGGCGCGCGGCGGCCTCGACCCGCTTCCTCCGCAAATATTGGATCGGCGACGCCCGATAATACTCGTTGAACTTCTTGCAGAAGTGATGCTTCGTTACTCCGGCCAAGTCCGCCAATTCGCCGAGCGAGAGATCCTCCGCATAACGGTCCGCCATCCATGCGGCCGCGAGCGCGTACGGCTTCGGGATGTCCCGGCGGCTTCCCTTGCCTTCCGCCCTGCGCTTCGATAGCGTCAACAGCCATTCGTACAGCCTCGCCGAGACGTCCCACATATCTTGGAACGCGCCGTCGGCCGCCGCGCGGTACAGCAGCATCAGCTTCGTCACCGTCTCCGAGTCCGGTCGGAAGTCGGAGACGGGCCCCTCCGCCTCGATCCATTCCTTCCAAAGCGACGAGGCTTGGATGCCGGACAATCGGACCCAGAGAAACTCCCACGGCTCTCCCGAGGACGGCTCGGCACCGTCGCGAAGAACGCTTGCCCCTTCTTCGCCGGATACTCGCGTCCGTCCGCCTCGAGCCGCCCTTCGCCGGATAACGTATATTGGAAAATCAACCCTTCTCCCCCGCGCGTCATGCCGTCCCACGAATAGTTCGACTCCCTCACGGCATGAAGTCCGATCGATATCAACCGGAACAGCTCCGGCCTTGGCGCCTCCACATATCGAAACCCGTACGAACCGGAAGACAACACAATCTCACCTCGAGCGAACGATTCATTCCTTCTTTCTAATCATACTTCGAGCGCCCGACGAATGCCAACGCGACAGAAACAAGCAGAACAATATCGTCCCAATCGAATCACTTATTTCCTATTGAACCCAACGATCCTGTTCCTTACAGTGAAGATAAATTCATCCCATTACGAAGCTTGAGGGGGATTTCGATGAACGTGGAACGGTTCGAATATCGATTTCAGGATTGTTATGTTCTAGCGGACGAAACGACGCTAACGGTCGGGAACGCGCTCTTGGAGCAGCGCTTCGACGTTCGGGACGGCGCGCTCCGCCCGGTTTCCGTGCGGAATGTTGCGCTCGGCGACGAGTGGCTGCGGCAGGAAGAAGCGTGCGCTCCATTGTTCCGTCTGCCGGGAATGCCGGACTCGCCCGCGCGCCGGGCGTTCCTCTCGGCCGAAGCGGACGACGATCTCGGCACGGCGGAAGCGCATCTGCGCGTTCGGCTGGACGTCGCGTACCGCGATTCGGCGCTGCTCGTTCGGACGACGTGGCGACTATATCCGGGGAGGCCCTTCGCGCAGCAGGAAGTCTCGGTCAAGCGGCGATCGCCGGAGGACGAAGCCGCATCGCTCGACGGGTTCGCGATCGATGTTCCGGAACGGGAGTCGAGAGGCGACCCCGATCCAACGGAGCGGCAGGATTATATCTATTCGCTGCCTCTCCGGGAGCTGCATTGCCGGTACGAAGCCGTCGAGCTGCGCGATGTGACGGATCGAACGAATACGCTCGTCCGGCTCGCGCAAGGGCGGCTGTTCCCCGCAGGGCGCGACTCCCTCGACGGAAACCTCTTATTTTTGGAAAAGGCGCTTACCCCCTCCGGCCTTCTGGTGGTGAAGGAAGGTCCGACGCCGGCGGGGCGGCTCGGCGCGAACGCGCCCGATTTCGCCTTCGAGGGACGGCGCCTGATCGTGCAGGGCTCCGGATTGGACGCGGAGCATCTCGCCGCGCCCGACGACGACTTCCTGGCCGCGTACGGCTCCGCGATCGGCGTCTACGACGGCACCGAGACGGGCCGCTCGGACGTATTGGACGCCTACCACCGCGGCATTCGAATCATCCGTCCGGAGCTTGATTTCTTCCTCATGAGCAATACTTGGGGAGACCGTTCGAGGGACGGGCGCGTAAGCGAACCGTTTCTGCTCGCCGAGCTCGAAGCCGCCGCCCGGCTCGGCGTCACGCATGTGCAAGTCGACGACGGGTGGCAGGCGGGGACGACCGTCAACTCCGCCAACGCCGCGGCCGAGGGGGGCGGACGGTGGAGCGGCTATCATGCGGCCGGTTCGGATTTCTGGCGGCCGCACCCGGAGCGTCTGCCGAACGGACTTACGCCGATCGCGTCCCGCGCCGCGGAGCTCGGCATCCAGCTAGGCTTGTGGTTTTCGCCGGACTCGGACGATGACTTCCGCCATTGGGAGAAGGATGCCGACATCCTCCTCTCGCTGCACCGGACATACGGCGTCCGCCACTTCAAGATCGACGGCGTCATGCTGCGCTCCAAGCGCGGCGAGCGGAATGTGCTGCGCTTGATGCGCAAGGTCGTCGCCGAATCGGGCAACGGCGTGTACTTGAATTTGGATACGACCGCTCAAGTACGCTTAGGGTATTTCGGTCGGACGCAATACGGCGGCATCTTTTTGGAAAACCGGTACACGGATTGGTCGAACTATTACCCGCATTGGACGCTCAGAAACCTGTGGATGCTGTCGAAATACGTTCCTGCTCGTAAGCTGCAGATGGAGTTCCTGAACGTCCGACGGAATCAGGATCGGTACGGGGACGACCCGCTCGCGCCAGACGCATGCGGACCGCTGTACGGCTTCGCCGCCGCCCTGTTTTCCAATCCGCTCGCTTGGATGGAGCTGTCGGGGCTCGAGCAGCGGGATGCGGATGCGTTATCGCGCCTCGTTCGACTCGTCGCTCCATACCGCGACCGGATCCTCTCGGGGCGCGTGCTTCCGATCGGCGACGAGCCGTCCGGCGCGGGATGGACGGGACTGCAAGCCGCGGCGGGCGACAGCGAAGGCTGCGTTCTCGTCTTCCGGGAGCGAAACCTGGAACCGTCCCGCCGCTTGAAGCTTTGGGGACACGGCAACGCCCGGCTTCGGTTCGAACGCGTGGCGGGCATCGCCGATGCGAACGCGTTGCTAGAGAATGGGGTTCCTTACGATGCCGCGCCGGACGAAGAAGGGCGCTACCGGTTCGAGCTGCCCGCGCCTCTCACCTTCGCGTTGTATACGTACCGAGTCGAGCCGTAAGGCGCTCCGCGAAAGAAAAAAGGGGCTGTCCCAATGGGACAGCCCCGAACGTTTGCAAGCCTATTCGTTCCGTTCCACGAACGCCGCGATCGGCGCCGGGTCTTCCAGACTGTGCGGATGATGCGCGACGCCGGGCTTCAGCACCGTCTCGACGAAGCCGCCGAGCTCCGGGTACCGGCGTTCGAGCCGAGCGCCGTTCTCCGCGAACGGGACGACCTCGTCGGCGTCTCCGGCGATCAATAGGATCGGGATGCCGGCTTCGGCGACGGGGCCGAGAGAATCGAGCGGATTGCCGTCGAACGCCGCCGCCGTCTCCATCGTTAGGCCGTAGACGGCCAAGCACTCCTCCCAGCACGAGCGGTCGCCCGGGCCTTCCCCGAGCCCGCCCGGCCAGCTGCGGATGTCTAACACCGGCGCGTCGAGGTAGAGCGAAGAGACGCCTTCGGGATGAGCCGCGGCGTAATTGAAGGCGTACAAGCCGCCTCGGCTGAAGCCGAACAACGCCGCCTTCGGGGACAAGCCGAACGCGCGAACGACGCTCGCCCGGAACCGCTCCATGCGGCGCACCGCTCCCGGACAGCCGTACTGGTCGGGAATCCGGTAATACGCGAGATGGTATCCGCGCTCGAGCAGCGCCAGATCCGCTTGCGCGAACGCCCCGAAAAACTCGGCGCGCCACACCCAAGGCTTCCCCGTCGTCGGAACGGACGGCGAGATCAGCAGTCCTTCGCGCCCGTCCACGTAGAAGTCCGTTCTACGGTAGCCGTTCCACTCGGATTCGACGACGTCGTAGACGTCCTCGCCGCGAGGCGCCGCTCCGGAAGCGCCCGCGGCTTCCTCCGGCGCGCGCTCCAGATGAACGTTTGAACAGCCGCGAGAGCAGCGTCTTCGCAATGATCCAGTGGCCTCTCGCTTCCGGATGGATGCCGTCCCCGTACCGAAACGAAGGGTCGGCCGCGCGGGCCGCTTCGATGTCCCGTAGCAGCGGATCGTGCACGTTCACGACCGCGTCGACCTCCGGGGCCAGCGAGAGCACCCACTGCTTGTACACGCTTAACACGTCTTCGTTGTAAGCCGGGTACGGACGAAGGTAGCTGTATTCCCCTTTCGCGCCGGCCGTCGAACCGCGATTCTCCTGCGCCCCCATCGAGGCGTAGTCGAACGGCGGAGGCGTGACGAGGATCGTCTTGGCTCCCGCGCCCTTCGCCTTCGCGACGGCCTTCGCCAGCCCTTCGCGGTACGCTCCGAATCGATCCTCGGACAACGGATAATAAATGCCGTCGTTCATGCCGTAACAGAGGACGACCCAATCCGGCCGGCTCTCCGCAAGCGCTTGATCCAGCCGCTCGTGCAAGCACGGCCGCGGCCAAGGGTGATCCGGCTCGCTCAGGCCGGACACGGTTTCGCTGCTGACCCCGCGATTCACGAACGTCGGTCGGCGCTCCGGCGCGTGACGCTCGAAGTAACGATCCATATACGCGATATAACGGCCGTCATTCGTAATGCTGTCGCCGAGAAACAGGACGGTCGGCCGATCCGGCAGCGCCCCGTCCTTCATCCACAATGTCCCCACGCTTCTCTCGCTCCCCTAGGAATTTTTCCCCATTTTAGAGAGCGAGGCGCGTCCTGTCAACCGGAACGGTTACTTTCTTGTAAAAATTCCGGCGGCATCCAACGCCGCTTCGACGTCGGGATACCCTTCGCCGGCGACGCGATTGTCGATCTCCAGCGTCCAACGGTCCTCGACCGGCCGATACCCGCCCGCGGCGGTCGCCGCATGAAGCCTCCGGATCAGAATGAAATCGTTGCCGCGACGGACGCTGTATCCGGCGTGCAGCCGGTCCTCCTTCTCCTTCCCGACGAAGGCGACGCAGGAGTCCACGGCGAAGTCCGCCATGATCCGCGCCGCGGACCGCTCCAGCTCGTCCTCGATCGCCTGCAACGGGGTAGAAGCATTATGGGTTGTCGTCATCTCGAGTACCCTCCCTGATTTTTCCTTACTTTGCCCCGTTAGGATGCGAGGAATACTTCCAAGCGTCGCCTTGGAAAAAGAAACGGTTCCGGCGCAACGCGCCGGAACCGTTCCAATCGTCTTACGCTTTCGCTTCCGCCCGGTCTTTCCCCTTGTCGGCTTCGGACGCGTTCTTGTTCGCCGCCTCGCGGTCGAGCTTCATCTCCTCGACCGTCTTCACGGCGAGGCGCGCGGCTCCCTTATAGCCTTCGCGCGTCGGCAGCAGCGGCCCCTTCGCGAGCCGCTCTTTCGCCTCTAGAATGGCCGCGCCGTACTGCGGCAGCCACTTCTCCTGCGCGACGAGCATCTCGTCGACCATCTGCCAAATCTCCTTCGGATTGCAGACGGCGCCGACGAGCGGGTCCATCATGAACGCTTGGCGCAGCAGCTTGTCGTCGCCGCGCACCGCCGCTTCGACGGCGAGACGCTGCACGTTCACGCTGACGGTGCACACTGCCGCCGGTCCGAGCGGCAGATCGCCGACTTTCGTCATCGAGATGCCGTTGCCGTCCACGTAACCGGGCGCTTCGATGACGCAATCGTTCGGCAGATTCGAGATGACGCCGTTATTGATCACGTTGAAGTGACCTCGATACACGCGCCCCGTCTCTAGACCTTCGATAATGTAAGAGCCGTGTTCCTCGCTTCGCTGATCCGCGGCGTACGCGCGAGCCGGCTCCTTCATCCAATTCGGGAAGTCGGTCTCGAACCAGTTGCGGCCTTCCGTGCACACGCGAAGGTAGCCGCCGGTTTCCCCGTTAATCCAGCTGCCGAGGTCGATCCAGTCGTTGATTTCGTCCGGGCGCTTCCGGTACCACGGCACGTATTCGCTTAAGTGGCCGTTCGATTCCGTGCTGTAGTAGCCGAAGCGGCGCAGCATATCGATGCGCACCTTCTCCGTACGCGCGTAATCCGGGTGATTTTCGAACGCTTCGAGCAAGCCCGCCGTCAAATCTTTGCCTTGATGGCGAATTTGGATGTACCACGTCTGATGGTTGATGCCCGCGCAAATAATGTCGACGTCCTTCTTCTCGAGGCCGTACACCTTCGCGATCTGATGGTGGCCGCCCTGCACGCCGTGGCATAGGCCGACCGTATTCACGCCGCCGTACGTGTTGCACGCCCACGTCAGCATCGCCATCGGGTTCGCGTAATTGAGCAGCAGCACGTCTTCTCTGGCGTTTTCCCGGATGTCCTTGCAGATGCTCAGCATCTCGGCGATGCCGCGTTGGCCGTACATGATGCCGCCTGCGCACAGCGTATCGCCGACGCATTGGTCGACGCCGTATTTGAGCGGAATGTCCACGTCCGTCGCGAACGCCTCGAGTCCGCCGACCCGAATCGTGCAGATGACGTACTTCGCATCCTTCAGCGCGGTCCGGCGGTCGGTCGACGACTGGATTTCGATCGCGAGTCCGTTCTCCCGGATGTCGCGCTGGCATAGCTCCGTCACCATCTGTAAATTATGTTCGTTGATGTCCGTGAACGCGACCTCGATGTCGCGAAACTCCGGCACGCTGAGCAAGTCCCTCAGCAAACCGCGCGTGAAGCCGATGCTGCCCGCGCCGATGAAGGCGATTTTGAAAGACATGGTCCATTCCTCCGTATTCATAAGTGATACGCAACTTGCACTTATTGTAGCAAGCCGAGCGGAGGAAGCGTTATCAAAATCATGACTTCTTAAGGGCCCCCGGTGTCAAAAATCCTCACCTTCGCTCCCCGTCGTCCCAGCGGTGCGCGTCCATCGTCTGCCGGAATTGCACCGGCGTCATGCCCGTGTGGCGCTTAAACAACGCATGGAAGTATTGCCGGCTCCCGACGCCGACGTAATCGGAGATGTCCGCGATCGGAATGTCGGTGCGCAGCAGCAGCATCTTGGCCTTCTCCATCCGCAGCCCCGTCAAATATTCGGTGATCGTACGCCCCGACTGCGACTTGAACAACCGGTGCACGTACCCCGGGTGCAAATTGACGGCGGCGGCGACGTCCTTCGCTTGAATGTCTCGGTCGTAATGCTGCCGCATGAATTCGATGCACTTGCGCACGTAGAGCTCCGCCTGCGGCGCCGCCTCCGATTCGGCCTCGTCCCGAAGGCGCGCGATGCGGATGAGCAGCTGCGCGAACAGCAGACTCACCAACGGACCGCCGCCGTCCGCGCCGCGACCGCCGCCGGCGTCCAACGCGTCGAGCTCAAGCACGAGGCCCCTAAGCGCATGGTACACTTCGTCGGGGTCGCGGAGCACCGCGTAAGTCACCGGCGCTTGCAGCAGCGCCGCGAGCGCTTTCTCTTCGCGCGCGAGGGCGCGGATCGACGGCACGCCGGCGCCGCTCGTCGCGAAGCCGAACTCGACGTTGAGCATGCGGCACGAGCCTTCGACGATGAGCCGATGCGGTACGCCCGCGGCGACAACGATGAATTCGCCGTGCGACAGCGTAACGTCTTCCGGGGGCCCGCCGTCGCGCGCAACCTCGATTCGGCACGAACCGCGAATCAAATACATGATCTCCGTAGAATCGTGCCGATGGAACGGCATATCGAACGCGTTCCATTGGCGGAAATAATACGCGTACGCCGCCGGACGGACGTCCTCCGCCCATGCGACCGCGGGGAACAGCATCCCTGCCGCGCTCATCTCGCCTTGCGGTCGGCCGGATAGACGAGCCCCATCTGCCGGCGCGCTTCGTCCATGACGCGCATCGTCGCGAGCGACGTCGCGAAATCGTTGACGTTCGATTGCGTCTCGCCGCGGCGCGCCGTCTCCATGAAGGCCTCGATCTCGTAACGCATCGTATGTTCGGACTGCGGCCGAGTCAGGTCCTCGACGGCGCCGTCCCGCGTCCGCCGCTCGACGCGCGTCGGCTGGCTCATCTTATCGAAGACGAGGTTGCCGTCTTCGCCTTGAATTTCGCACGGCGCTTCGGAAAACGTAATCTTCGAATACGTTACGACCGCCTCCATCCCGTCGTACGCCAGGATGAGGCTGCCCTCTCCGTCGACGCCCGACGAAAGCAGGACGCCGTTCGCCTTCACGGCGCGCGGCGGTCCGAACAGGCGGATGACCGGATATAAGCAATAGACGCCCAGATCCATTAACGCGCCGTTCGACAACGTCGGGTCGAAGGCATTCAATACGGTGCCGGCCCGGTACGCGTCGTACCGAGACGAATATTGATTATACGAGGCTTGCACGCGTCGTACCGTTCCGATTCGGCCGATATGGTCCCTTATCGCCTCGAAATTCGGCAAGAACGTCGTCTTCAGCGCTTCCATGAGCAATACGCCGTTCCTTCGGGCCGCCTCGACCATCGCCGTCGCCTCGGCTTCGTTCGAGGCGAGCGGCTTCTCGCACAGCACGTGCAGCCCTCGATCCATGCAGCGGATCGCCTGCTCCGCATGCGCCGCGTTCGGACTCGCGATGTACACCGCGTCGATCGTCCCCGAAGCCGTCATCGCGTCGAGGTCGTCGAAGCGCAGCGGGATGCCGTTCCGCTCGGCGTAGGCCTCCGCCCGCTCCGCCGAACGGGAATACGCCGCCTCCGCCCGAAATCCTTCGACCGTGCGTCCCGCTTGCAAAAATTGTTCCGTAATCCAGTTGGTGCCGACGATACCGAATCGCATGCTCCGTCCCCGTCCTTCCTATCCGTTCGGTTCGGATCGAATCCGATCCAACCATTGTTCCGCCGCTTCCCGCCTGAGCGGCTCCGAATAATAATACCCTTGGATCTCTTCGCAGCCGATCGAAGCGAGGAAGCGAAGCTGATCGGCGCGTTCGACGCCTTCCGCCGTCGTCCGAAGCCGCAGCTCGCGCGCCATCGACAGCATCGCCTTGACGATCGCTTGATCTTCGGCGCTATGGGGAAGACCCTCCACGAACGACTTGTCGATCTTCAGCCGGTCGACGGACATCCGCTTCATATAGGCGAACGCGCTGTAGCCCGTGCCGAAGTCGTCGATGCCGATGCGCACGCCGAGCCGGCGCAGCTCGCCCAATTGCTTCCGCGTCCGTTCCTCGTCCCGCATCGCCGCGCTTTCCGTCATCTCCAGCTCCAGCTGCTTGCCTTCCAAGCCCGATTCTATCAGAATCGTGCGCACCTTATCAACGAAGTCGTTCTTGCGCAGCTGCTCGAACGAGACGTTGACGGAAACTCGCAGCTTCTCGCCGTATTTCTCGTTCCATGCTCGAATTTGCCGGCACGCTTCCCGCATCGCCCACTCGCCGAGTCCGACGATCGCCCCGTTCTGCTCCGCGAGCGTGATGAACTTCTCCGGCCGGATCGGTCCGCTCCCCCGATTCCATCGAAGCAGCGCCTCGAAACCGGCGACGCGGCCGGTTCGCAGATCCAGCTGCGGCTGATAATACAGCTCCAAGCCGCTGCCGTGCTGCGCCCCCTTCAGCTCTTGCTTCATTCGGTGATCTTCGAAGTCGAACGCATCCAACGCTTCGGAGAAGACGTGGTACGCGTCCCGCCCCTTCTCCTTGGCCCGGTACATCGCGAGATCCGCCCGTTTCATCGCTTCGCCGGCCGTCGTCGCGTGCGTCGGCACATGCGCGATGCCGACGCTGGGCGTCACCAGCATTGAATGTCCCTCGTATTCGATCGGCTTCGGCACCGACCGGAGCATGCGCTCCGCCGCCGCGACCGCCTCTTCCAACGACCTGCCGGGGCCCACGACGAGAAACTCATCCCCTCCGAGCCTGCCGACGACGTCGCCTTCGCCCATCGCTCCCCTCAACCGTTCGGCCGTCTCCAGAAGCAGGACGTCCCCCGCTTGATGGCCGAGCCAATCGTTCACTTGCTTGAATCGGTCCAGGTCGATCAGCATGACGAAGCAAGGCTCGCCGGTCCGAATGCGTTCTTCCAGATAATCCGTTATAAACATCCGATTCTTCAAACCGGTCAGCGAATCGTGGTAGGCGATATGTTCCAGCTGCTCGTTTTTTCGTTCCAGCTGTTCCTGCTTCGCGACGAATTGACGTTCGCCGATAATGACGGTCGTCATCGTCATCAGAAGCAGCGTCAGAAATTCGACGATATAGAAATCGTAATTCTCTGCGTAGCCGAAAGCTTCGACGAACGTCAACGAACATCCGAGGAAGGCATGACTAATGAGGAACGCTAGAAAGACGATAAAGCCGTAACCGCTCTTCTTTCGTTCCGCTTGGTCGATGCGCAGCTGCCTGACGAGACGCATCGTAAGAAACACGAAGGCGATCGCGTAGCCGACGCCGTTCGCGAACAGCAGCCAGTCGACCGTACGGGGATCGGCGCCGAACAGGAAGGCCGAGCCATACACCGCCGAGAAGACGCCGCCCATCAGAATCGCTACGGATAACTGCCTATACGCCGTTCGGGAGCGGTGCGAGACGTCCTTCGGGAATAACCTCCCTGCCGCGCGCCGGATCGCGGCGGCATGCAGCAGCGAAGCTACCGCCATCAAGCCGAGGGTGAGCGCGTCGATGCGAAACAGCCCGAAGCATTGAAGCGTCAGCGATTGCGTCGTCCATAGGACGGCGCCCCCGAAATACGGAGCGACGGTCTTCAGCCGCTTCATCCACGCGAATCCGGAATGCAGCGGGAGCAGCAGAACGATAAAATAAGCCATATTCGCGAGAAGCGATAGCAATAGATAGATTCGTTGTTGTTCCAAATAAGCGGCCTCCCGCCGGCGATCCCCGAAATTCCCTTCATTGTAAGGTCGCGGAAAGCTTCGAACAACGGAAATATAAACGCGACAAATAGGACTGGACTAATCCGGCCGAAGTGTGCATATGCATATCAACGGAGTATTTCGTATCCGCGGGAGGTAATGACATGTCAACGACAAGGAAAAGCTACGAGCCGTTTGTCGGTCCGTTCGATCCATGCCCGCCGATCCGTATCAAGACGTACGAAACGCCCCCTCAACTCTACTTAGGATTCCAACCTTACGGATTGCCGCAGTTCGGGCCGTCAGAGGCGCTGAAGCGCGGCACATTATGGCCAGCCTTATATGCGCCTTACACGAACCCCTATGAAACGCCGAAGGGAGCGAAGCGAGAATGACGCACTCCTCCCAATGGAAAGAAGACGATTGGAAGACGTATTACGACTTAATGCGGCAGATGCAAGAGACCGACTTCGTCCTCGTCGAGTTGAATTTGTATTTGGATACGCATCCGGACGACCAAGCCGCGATCGCGCAATTCAATCAATACGTTCAGCGAAGCATGGCGATCAAACACCAGTTCCAATCGCTGTTCGGACCGCTGTATCACTTCGGAGTCAGCTATTCGCCGATGCCTTTCGCCTGGAAGGAAGCGCCCTGGCCGTGGCAGGTATAATCGAACGAAGCAAGGGGGGAACCCGAACATGTGGGTGTACGAGAAGAAGCTGCAATATCCCGTACGCGTAAGCAAGTGCGATCCGATGATGGCGAAGTTCTTAATCGAGCAATATGGAGGAGCCGACGGCGAGCTGGCGGCCGCCCTTCGGTACTTAAACCAACGGTACACCTTGCCGGAAAAGGTCATCGCGATCGTCAACGATATCGGAACCGAGGAGCTGGCGCACCTCGAGATGATCGCGACGATGATCTATAAGCTGACGAAGGACGCGACGCCCGAGCAGTTGAAAGCCGCGGGACTCGGCGATCATTACGCGAACCACGATAAGGCGCTGTTCTATCATAATGCCGCCGGGGTGCCGTGGACGGCCGCCTACATTCAAGCGAAGGGGGATCCGATCGCCGACCTGTACGAGGACGTCGCCGCGGAGGAGAAAGCCCGGGCGACGTATCAATGGCTCATCGACATGACCGACGACGTCGATCTGATCGACAGCCTGACCTTCCTGCGGGAACGCGAAATCGTTCACTCTCAACGGTTCCGGGAAGCGGCGGAGATGCTGAAAGTCGATCAACAAACGAAGAAAATATTTTGACGACGCCAAAGTCCGCGCCCCTACGAGAGGCGCGGACTTTTTTTGCGCTGCAAGCTTATGCTGCGAATGCATTCCAGCTGATCGCTAGCGGCAATCCGGGCCAACCGGTTCACTCATCTTACTTGCATGTATCAAGAAATGTTTTATATTGTCTAATGAAATCCCACTATGAAACCTTCTAACTTCAAACAATGTCCATTCTTCGACATGTTTTATTTTTGCTAAATACGTTCGCTTTCCTTTGCGCTGCTCATAAAGAAAATCATTATACTTCTCGACCTTTTCATGAGCCTCGCCTTCGATTATTTCTTTAATCCTTTTTTCATAAAACGCGGTTGCGCTGTCCGCCCATGCGATTAGTTCGCTTCTGGGCGTTGTCGAACACCGTATCTCCTCTACTCCTTTTAAATAAAACGTACAGTCATCTATATCGTACTTGGACGAAAACAGAAGATGCAATAAGTTCCAAAAGTATTCCGCCTCATGTTCGAGATCCCATCTAGCGCAATATCCAGGATGTATCGTCACATGGGTAGAAATAAACCCCGCATAAAGTAAATGTAAATCGCAAACTTTCCTGAAGGAACTAGGAATTAGATGTTCGCTTCCTAGAAAGGAAACGATTTCGTCCGTAAGTATAATTTGTTTAATGTCGGTCACTTTTTCTCTCTTTACGTTAATGAACAGATCCGTCGCAGCACTAAATCGATCCGTTACTAAAATTTCTCCTGTCAGGTTCGGTTCCTTTTCTCTGAATTCAATTAGCGAATTACGAATTACTTCTTCGAAAACTTGAAAGCCTTCTATTATTTCATCAAAAGTATCCAAAGCGTAAGGAGGAGATACGACTTCAATAATGCTATTGGAATATTCAGGGTGAATAGCCCACCCCTTTTCAAAAAAATAACTTGCTTTTTGCATTAGATTTTCGCTAATGCCCGATAGAGACATGATTTCATTTACAATCTCCTGCGCTGCTAATAAATAACCGATGAAACCACGTTCTTTATAAATTAATGCGTATTCTTTTTCGATTCCGAACTCAAACCTGTTGGGAACAATCTTCATCGTTTCCTCCTTATCTTAACAAACTGACTCCCACTCCATGGAAATATTCTCGCCTCATTATACCAGAACCTACGTTCGTTAACGCACTCCGGATTTTTTAATCGCCCCGCGGATAGCTTCCCTTCCCGGGGGGATCATAACAGGGTAAGCATTCATCAATACTTTTCCGGGAGGAATCCTCTTGGCCTTTTTCAACTTATTCAGCGACGATGAAGAGGAAGAAAATAACGAACCGAAAGCGAAAAGAGGCAAGAACGACGTGAAGAGGGCCGAGGATCGGGACGCGGATGTCGAAATCGCCGAGGAGATCCGCCCTGTTTCATGCGGGGCGGAATGCGACGTAACGATGGAGGCGGCCGAAAACCTGGATACGGACATGCTGGACGATGCGGAATTCGGCGAGGAAACGGGAACGGCCGTTGCGGAAGTCCCGGCGAAAGCCGCAACGCTGCGGTTGAAAGCCGAGGAACTCGAAGTTACTAAAAACATGACGCAAGCGGGCGAAGTCATCCTGCATAAGGACATCGTCGAGGAACAAAAGACGGTCAGCGTCCCCGTCGTTCATGAGCAAGTCGTTATCGAGCGGAAGACGATTCATCGCGAACCGACCTCGGAAACGATCGGGAAGGAAGAGACGATTCATATCCCGGTGAACGAGGAGAAGGTCGACGTCCGTAAGCGCACCGTCGTCATCGGAGAAGTGTCGACTCGCAAGCGCGAAGTGACGGAAACCGAGAGCGTCAGCGAAAAGCTGCGCCGCGAAGAAGTCCGCGTGGATGTGAAGGGCGATACGACGGTCATCGACGATCAGGTGCAGGGGTAAAGGTGTCTTTTCTTAAAGGAGAGGGCATTTCATGAGTTCCGAGGAACGAAACGGAGGCTCCCTGCCGCGAACTTGGAAGCTTCGCGAAGAGGAACTGTCCATCGAAAAGACGAAGGTGACTGTTGGAGAGGTTATCGTTCGCAAGGAAATCGTAAAGGAAGTAAAAACCGTTACGGTACCCGTCGCTCGGGAAGAGCTTGTCATTGAAGAAACGCGTTATAACGAAAACGGGGAAAAAGGCGACCCTCGGATCAAACGAATTCCCATTTGGGAGGAACGCATCGAAATCGCGAAGAAACCGGTCATCGTCTCGGAGGTTTCGATTTATAAGCAGGTCGTATCGCAAACGGAAACGATCAGCGAACCGGTAAAGAAGGAAATCCTTCGCATCGAGGAAAACGGAGATCCAGATCTGTTGCGATTATTCGAGTAAAGAAAGTCCGCGCCTCGACATCAAAGGCACGGACTTTTCCTCGTGTCACGAAATCGCGAGAGGCAGCGCGATCGTGAACGACGTTCCTTCGCCGACGACGCTGGACACGGACACCGTCCCGCGATGCGCCTCGACGATTTTATAGCTGACGCTGAGGCCGAGCCCCGTGCCGTATTCCTTCGTCGTGAAGAACGGTCGTCCGACGAACGGAAGCTTCTCTTCCGGGATACCGCGGCCTTCGTCGACGAACCGGATAACCGCCCGTTCTCCCTCCGCTCGCGCTCGGATGACGATCGTCCCCCCGTCCGGCATCGCTTCGATCCCGTTCTTGATCAGGTTGATGAACACCTGCTTCAGCTGATTGTCGTCGCCGCGGACGAGCAGCGGTTCGGCCGGCAGATCGAGGAACAGCTCGATGCCGCGAAGGTTCGCCTGGGTCTCGAGCAAACTCGCGACGCTTCGAAGCAGAGCGGTCGTATCTCGATTCGCCATTACGGTGCTGGTGGGCTTGGCTAGGATAAGCAGCTCGCTCAGGATCGTCTCGACCCGCGACAGCTCGTCGTTCATGATACGGAAGTAATACGGCTTCTGCGCGGTCCCGGACTGCATCAGATGCAGGAACCCCTTCAACGAAGTCAACGGGTTGCGAATTTCGTGCGCGATGCCGGCGGCCAATTGTCCGGCGGCCGACAGCTTCTCGGATTGTTGAAGCAGCGCTTCCGTCTTCTTCCGCTCCGTCACGTCCCTAACGATCGTATGTACGGCTTCCTTATTGTTGTAGATCGTCGGGATCGATTTCACTTCCACATCGATCGTCTTCCCGTCCAAGCCGACGAAGACGGACTGCGCCAGCTCCGCGACGCGTTTGTCCTGCTCCACCATTCTCCGGCGCGCGGCCGAAGCGTCGCGGTACGCCGGATGGATCAACGTCATCGGGTCGATCTCGTACAGCTGCTCCTTATTTTTCGCGCCGAGGAGCGCGACCGCCGTGTCGTTCACGTACGCGAATCGGCCCCCGACTCCGACGAAGATCGCGTCCGGCGAATGCTCGACGAGCTCGCGGTACTGTTCTTCGGCTTCCCGCAGCCGCCGACGCTCGGCTTCACGCTCGCTCACGTCCCGCAGCACCGCGATATACTCCGTCGCTTTGCCCGTTTGTTTTCCCCGAATGCGCTTCGTCCGGCTCTCGATCCAGACGTAATCGCCATACTTCGTACGGCAGCGGAACGTGGACAGCCGTTCGTCCGCGAACGACTCGCGGAGCGGCTCGACGTCCTCCGGGTGCACCAACGACATCGCGTCGACGCCGACCAGCTCCTCCGGTAAGTACCCGAGCATCGACGCCGACGAAGGCGACACGTACGTGAGGATGCCGAACGGATTATAGCGGACGATGACGTCCAGCGAGTTTTCGGCGAGAAGGCGATATTTCCGCTCGCTCTCCTTCAGCTGCCGAATGAGCCGAGCCTGCGGCGTGACGTCCTTGGCGATGCCGTATACGCCCACCGCTTCTCCGTCCACGATGATCGGCGCATGGGTGACGCTGAGATGCACCTTGCTCCCGTCGGCATGCGGCACCTCCGTTTCGAACCGGAACGTATCGAGCGAGCCTTCGTGCGCATGTTCGAGCGCGTGCCGGATGCCATCCTCCAGCGGCTTCGGAAACGCGGAGCGCCATGCGTCCGGCGTATACCCCGTAATGCGCTCGACGGAATGGTTCAAGCTCGTGAGCTCGCCGTCCATACTAACGGCGTACACGAGATCCGGATGCTCGTCGAACAACGACTTGTATTGCTGCATATGCCGCTGAAGCAGATGCTCCGCCTTCTTGCGCGCCGAGATATCCTGCAGCTGCGACACGAACACCTGGGGCACGCCGTCCGCGTTCCGAACGACGGAGAGGGTATGCTGCACCCACACATGCACGCCGTCCTTGCGGATGTACCGCTTCTCGTTCTGATAATCGTCCATCGTACCTTCGATCAGCTTGGCGCGCATCCGCTCGCCTACGCCTGCATCGTCCGGGTGCGTAATATCGAGGTACGTCATGGTGAGCAGTTCGGCTTCCGAATAGCCGGTCAACTTGCAAATCGAAGGATTCACCTTCTGAAATCTTCCGTTCAACGCGACGACGGCCATGCCGATCTTGGCGTGAAAGAACGCGTGTTGGAACAGCGAATCGGTCTCCATCTGCGGAAGCGTCAAGGCGGTTCCCCCTCCGGGAAAAAAGGTTGTGGATTCTAGCGGCGCAATCGGAATCAGGAAGGTTCGACGGACGGCTTCGGCTTGCCCGGCCAGTTCAACATCGTCATGCCGGCGACGACCGTGAAGGCGCCGATCACGATGTACATTGTAATCGGCTCTCGCAGAAAGACGCCGGACCATAAGACCGTAAATAAAGCGGCCATATTCGAAACGATGACCGCGACGGAAAACTTCACCGTCCGAAGCGCTTTGGACAACATCAGGAAGCTGAAGCCGGTAATCAGGCCGAGTCCCGCGGCGCTGAGCCATGCGCCAGGCACGAACGACGGCTGCCAATCCGCCGCGAACGGCAGCGGGACCGCGGAGACGAACGACGCCCAGAAGAAGATGCTGTAGTTCATCGATACGTCGTTCATCGAATCGAGCAGCATCTTCTGACTGAGGAAGTGCAGCGCAGCGCCGATGCCCGAGAGCGCGAACAACGCCGTGATCCAGCCCTGCTCTGCGATCGCGTCCCCGAGCGAACGGCCGTTCAACGTGATCAGCAGGACGCCCCCCAAGACGACGGCCCCGGAGAGCCAGCTCTTCGCTGTCAGCCTTTCTTTGAAGAGGAATATGCCGGCGACGAGCAGCACGATCGTCTGAATCGGCTGAACGAGCATATTGCCGTACGCGTGACCGATCGTTATCGCGACGTTCTCGAATAAGTAATTGGCGCTCTTGCCGATCGCCCCGATCCAAATCCATTTATAAAACGTGGCGGGGCGAAGCGAATGACGCGAAAAATAAACGACTCCGGCCAACGCGACGACGCCGATCGAAAATCGGGCGAACGTAATCGTATAGGAATCGAATTGCAGGCCGGCGATCTTCACGAGGACGCCGACGATGCTCCACGACAACGAAGCGAGAACGAGATAAATCATCCGTTATACCGTCTTGACGGCCGGCGCGGACGGCTTCCGCTCGGAGCCGATCCAGACGAGCCCCAACGCCATGAATACGGCGCCGACGATTTGGAACGGCGAGATGCTCTCGTCGAACATCGCGTATCCCGCGACGACCGCCGCGGCGGGCACCGCGTATCGGAAGAAATTCGACCGGGTCGCGCCGACGCGGAACATGCTGGCGTTCCATGCGACGAACGCGATCACGGTGCAGAACAGCACGTTATACGCTAGGGCGGTCCACTCGACGGCGCCGAGCGTTGCCCACGCCACCTCGCCCCACGAGCCGAACGTGAACGGCGTCATGAGCAGCGCGCCGAAGAAAATCGTCCATGTGCTGACCCGGAGCGCAGAGTATTGCCTAAGCAGCGGCATCGTCGCGAGGTTATAACAAGCGCCGATGAAGCTGACGCCGAGCGCCATCGCGTTGCCGAGCATATGCTTCGAGGAAGGGTCGAAGCCGCCGCCGCCGAGGACGACGAGCGCGACGCCGATCATCGCGATGGCGCCGCCCGTCGCGAGACGCGACGTCATCCGCTCCTTCGTAACGAGAGGCGCCAGCAGCGCCGCGAAGATCGGCCAAGGCGCGACGTTCAACAGCGAGGCGTTCGCGAGCGTCGTGTATTGAATGGAATACATCACCAGTATCTCTAATAGCGTAACGCCGAATACGCCCAGGATGAACGTATGCAGCAGCGCGCGGAACGGAAGTCCGACCGAGCCCTCCTTCCACTTCAAGAGCAAGAAGAAGCACGGCACGGCGAGGCCGAACCGCAAAAACGTAAACAGCGCGGGGTCGAACGTCTCCATCGCGAATCGCGACACCCCGAAATTCGCCCCCCAAATGACGGCGACGGCAATCAATGCCGCATATGATCCCAACTTGTTCCCCACAGTCGCATTCTCTCCGATTCCGATCGTTATAGGTTCTCTGTATTAATTCTTAATATTACCTTCGATCTTGCGGGAGGAACAACTGTTATTTTAGAACTGCGCGTTAGATTGCGACCGCTTCCGGTACTGCAGCGGCGAGACGCCGACGACTCGCTTGAACAGATGGCAGAAGTACGACGCGTTCGGCAATCCGACTTCGATGCCGACCCGCTCTACCGGAACGTCGGACGATCGGAGCAGTCTGGAAGCCTCTTTGATTCGCCGGGCCGTCAAATAGTCCGTGATGCTGCTGCCGGTTTCCTGACGGAAGACCCGGGAGACGTAGTTCTTCGAGAGGTGCAGCGATTCCGACAACGCGTCCAAGGCGAAGTCGTTCGCGAAGTTGAGCTCGATCCATTGCATCACGCTTTCCGAATATCGCAGCGATCTCTCCTCGCCTTCGCCTTCGAGCGGCACGCGCCCGCCGAGCTCGCTGCGCAAGCAGGCGATGACCTGAAGCAGCAGCAGCATGTTCGACTGCTCGCTCCCCTCGTCCTTCTTCGGTTCGAAGGCGGAGAGAATCGTCTCGAGGAACGGGGTGCGCCCCGATACGTCGAATCGCTGTTCCGACAACCGCCGCTTCCATAACGATCGGAAGAACCGTTGAAGGTCCGGGAACGCCGCGGCGTACCGATCGACTTCGACCGGATCGAAGCTCATGACCGTGCGGACGTACGGCGTCGACGCGGCGGCGTCCGGGCGAACGGCATGAAGCTGGAACGGCTGAAACCAATATAAGCTTCCGGGTTCGATCTCGTACGTGCGTCGGTTGACGACGATCTTGCCGGTTCCTGCGCTGACGTACAGCAGCTCGCAGCCTTGATGGTAATGATAATATCCTTTGATCGGCGCGTCCGAACGGTGGCGGTTCATATGGAGCGCATGATCTCGATCGAACGGCACGAGATCGAATAAGGTGTCCATTGCGTCCCTTCAGTCTCCTCGAAAAGATAGATTAACGACATTTTCGCATAACTGACCTGCACTTTGGAAGCCGTTCAAGCCTTATGATCAATAAAAAGGAAGCTATCTTCGAAGGAGAGATAAGAATATGATGAATCGGGAGACGATCGCGGACGTTATGGGGCGCCTCGAACCGAAGGTCGATCATATGATCGACGCCATCGGCAAGAGGTCTCCGCACTTCGCCGACGCTTCGGGCGCGTACGACGATCGGAAGACGGACTGGTGGACGTCGGGGTTTTGGCCCGGCATCTTATGGCTGATGTACGACGTGACGGGGAAGGAGCATTATAAGGAAGCCGCTTGGCCCTGGGACGAGACGCTCGAATATTGGCTGTCGCACCCGACCGAGGATACGCACCACGACGTCGGATTTCAATACTTGCAGACGGCCGTCGTCAAATTTATGATCACCGGCGACTCGAACGCGAAGCGTATCGGCCTGAACGCGGCCAATTACCTCGCGGGCCGCTACAACCCGGCGGGACGGTTCATCCGGGCTTGGAACGGGGACAAGAACGGCTGGGCGATCATCGATTGTATGATGAACGTCTCTCTCTTGTTCTGGGCGTCCGAGACGACCGGCGATCCGCGGTATAAGCATATCGCGATGTCGCATGCCGATACCGCCGCCCGCGTCTTCATTCGCGAGGACGGATCGGCGAATCATATCGCCGTCTTCGACGCGGAGACCGGCGAATTCCGCGAAGCGCTCGGCGGACAAGGCTACGCGGCCGAATCCGCCTGGAGCCGCGGCGCGGCCTGGGCGCTGAACGGCTTCGCCAATACGTACCGCCGTACGGGCGAACGCCGATACTTGGACACCGCGAAGCGCGTCGCCCACTTCTTCTTATCCGCCCTGCCGGAAGATAAGGTGCCGTATTGGGACTTCCGCCTGCCGACGCTCGAAGGGGAGCCGCGGGATACGTCCGCCGCGGCGATCGCCGCGTCCGGGCTGCTCGAAATCGCGGACGCGGTTCCGGCGGGCGAGAGACGCCTCTACTTGCAGGGCGCTCACGACATCCTGCAATCGCTGACGGAGCGTTATGCGACATGGGATCGGCCGGAAGCGCAAGCCATTCTCACCGGCGCGACCGGCCATAAGCCGGCGGGTCAATACGTCGACGGCTCGCTCATCTACGGCGATTATTATTACATCGAAGCGATCGCCAAGCTGTACGGCTGGGAGCGACGCGTCTATTAACGCAGCGAAGCCGCGGGGAGCCCCGCGGCTTCTTCTTTTTTCGACGTCTCGATGTCTTATGGCAGCATGAACAGGATCGCCGCGAAATGGGTGACGGATCCGCCCAGCACGAACAGATGCCAAACCGCATGATGATGCGGGAACGCCCGCCAGACGTAAAACACGGATCCCAACGTATAACATAACCCGCCGATCACGAGCAGCCGAATGCTCTCCGGGCTGGCGGCCATGACGAGCGGCTTCCACATAAAGACGATCAACCATCCCATCGCGATATAGCCGAACGTCGAGAAAAACACGAACCGCTTCGTATAGAACGCCTTAAACACGACGCCGCCCACCGCCATCCCCCACACGACGCCGAACAGCGTCCAGCCGAGCGGGCTTCGAAGCAGCGTAAGCAAGATCGGGGTGTACGTTCCCGCGATAAACAAATAGATCGAGGAATGATCGAACGTCTCGAACAAATCCTTCAGCTTCCCCTCGGGGAACGCATGCACGAGCGTCGACGACGTATACAAAATCAGCATCGTCGCCCCATAGATCGAATAACTGACGATATGCCACGCCGTCCCCTTCAAGCTGGCGAAGACGACGAGCAGAACGAGGGCGACGAGGCTGAAGATCGCGCCGAGGCCGTGCGTGATCGCATTGACGAGCTCTTCCCTTCGCGAATAGACGTACGTATTGACCATCCCGCTCCACCTCCTAATATCCAAGTTCCCCTATTATACTATATCCCGTTCCATTTTCTCCCCTGCGGACGGAAATCATCCCCTCCCCGCCGGCTTGTCATGATTCGGACGAACCTTCGATATGAATAATTATCGGTCGAAGGAGGTTGTTGCACTGTGACCAAAGTATCGCCGCTTCGGACGTTCCTGCGGGACGCGACGGCCGGCGCGATCGTAGCCGTCCTGCTCGTGCCTCAGAGCATGGCGTATGCGATGCTCGCCGGCGCCCCGCCCGAGGCCGGATTATATGCGGCCGCCCTGCCGCTCCTGGTGTATGCCGCTCTCGGAACGTCCAAGCACTTATCGGTAGGTCCCGCTTCCATCGTGTCGCTCCTGGCGTTCGCCGGGGTCGGCGCGCTGACCGGCCCGGGTTCGCCCTCCCACGCCTCGCTGCTGACCGCGTTATCGCTGAGCGTCGGCGCCCTGCTGCTCCTGTTCGGCGTGCTCCGCGTCGGGCGCTGGGTCGATCGAGTCGACCGCTCCGTCATCCACGGCTTTATTTCCGCCGCCGGGATCGTCATCTGCATACAGCAGATCGGCCCGCTCGCCGGCGTGTCGATTCCCCGCGAGGAGCGGTTCATGTCGCTATTCCCGGCGATCGTTCGCTCGCTGGACGGCGCGCATCTCTTGACGGCCGCGGTCGGCCTGCTCTGTCTGGCGGCGTTATATGGGCTGCACAAGGCGCTTCCGATCGCGATCGGTCCGCTCGCCGCGCTTCTGGTCGCCGCCGCGGCGACGAAGCGGTTCGGTCTGCACGGCCTCGGCGTAGACATCGTCGGCGCCGTCCCTGCCGGCCTGCCCGACCTGCGCTTCGCTCTTCCTTCCGCCGGCACGGCGCTCGACCTGTTGCCCACGGCGCTCGCGATCTCGCTCATCGTCTGCTTCGAGTCGTACGCCGTGGCCGCGTCGATCGCCGCGAAAGCCGGCTATCCGCTGCGCGCGAATCGCGAGCTGATCGCGCTCGGCGCCGCGAACGTCGCGAGCTCCGTCGTCGGCTCGGTCCCGGTCGCCGGGGCGATGTCGCGCTCGGCCGTCAACTACGCGTCCGGCGCGCGAACGAAGCTGGCCGGCGCGATCTCGGCCGCGTTCGCGACGGCGGCGGTCCTCTATGCGACCGAGCTCCTCTACTTCATTCCGAAAGCCGCGATGGCGGCGGTGATCGTCTTCTCCGTCGCGCGCCTGATCGACGGCGCTTCGCTCGTATCGCGCGGCGAACGATCTCCCCGCGCGTATACGATCCTCTTGCTTACGTTCGCCGCGACGCTCGCCGTCGGCGTGTTCGAAGGGCTGTTGATCGGGATCGCCGCCTCTCTCGTGCCGACGGCCTTGCGAAAAAAACGTTGAAGATTCCCATAAATCGGAGTATATTCTTACGTAACGAAACAAAAACTATTGTTTTCATTACGTATCGAATGAATATTTCGAGAATGGAGATCGTTTCGAAAATGGACCCGACGATTGACGAGATCGATCGCAAGCTGATTTCCCTTCTTTCGCAGGATGGAAGGGCCTCCTACACCGACCTGGCGAAAGAGGTCGGACTGTCCCGCGTAGCGGTGCAAACCCGGTTGAACGCATTGACGGAGAACGGCGTCATCGAGCGCTTCGCCTGCATCCTCAACCCTGAACGCCTGGGCTTAACCGTCTCCGCCTTCTTCAACGTCGACGTCGAGCCGCGGCATCTGATGGCGATCGCGGATCGACTGGCCGAAGAACCGGAGGTAACGAGCCTGTACCATATGTCGGGGCCGAGCAAGCTGCACATGCACGGACTGTTCGCCTCGCATCGGGAGATGGAGACGTTCCTGCAGCGTAAGCTGTACCCGCTGGAAGGCGTCGTCAGCGTCGACTGCCAAGTGTTGATCAAGCGTTATAAGAGCCGCATGGGAATTCGTCTGTAAGACGACGCGCCGGCGGAAGAAGGAGAGGACATCATGGGCAACGCATACTTGCAGCTCGGCGCGGCGATGTGCCGAACGGGAATTTTGGGATACGGCGGCGGGCCTTCGATCGTGCCGTTGATCCGCTACGAAGCGGTGACGAGATACCGTTGGATGAGCGACGAGGAATTCGGGGAGGTGCTCGCGATCGCGAACGCGCTGCCGGGTCCGATCGCGACGAAGCTGGCCGCGTACTTGGGCTATCGGCAAAAAGGGGCGTTAGGCGCGCTCGTCGGGCTGCTGAGCCACATCGTGCCGACGTGCGTCGCGATGGTCGTCTTGTATGCCTTCATTACATTCTTCAGCACGTCGCCCGTCATACGGGGCATGATCGCCGCCGTCGTACCGGTCGTCGCCGTCATGCTCGGCGTCATGGCGTACGAATTCGGAGAGAAAGCGGTGAAAGGGCTCGGCCTCCCGCTCGGCATCGGGTCGTTCGTCTTGACGTTCGTCCTGCTGCAGCTCGTCGGGCTGCATCCGGCGATCGTCATCGCCCTCTTCCTCGGGTACGGCGCCTTCCATCATAAGCTAACGCAGCGCTGGAACGCTCGGCGTCTCCGGAAGGAGGAGGGCTGAGCGATGTCGGAATGGTGGGAGTTATTCCTCGCGTTTTTCCTGGCGAACGTGTTCGGTTACGGCGGCGGTCCGGCCTCCATCCCGCTCATGTATCAAGAGGTCGTGCCGAACCACGGCTGGCTGACGAGCGCCGAATTTACGAACGTGCTCGCGCTCGGCAACTCGCTGCCCGGTCCGATCGCCACGAAGATCGCATCGTACGTCGGGTACGACGTATCCGGCTGGGTCGGCGTCATCGTCGCGGTGACCGCGACCGTCCTGCCGTCCGCGGTCGCGCTCATCGTCCTGCTTCGCCTGCTTCAACGCTATAAGCAATCGCCGGCCGTGAAAGGCATGACGTTATTGGTTCAGCCGGTCATCGCCGTCATGATGCTGATCGTCACGTGGGAGAGCTCGGTCGAATCCGTCCTCGCCATCGGCCTGCTGCAATTCGCGGGCATCGCCGCGGTCGCCTTCTACTTGATGCAGCGGCGCAAGATTCACCCGGCGTTCGTCATCCTCGGCGCGTTCGTTTACGGCGGCGTGTTTCTATCGTAAATTGCGAAAACGCCCGGTCTCCAAGGGAGAAACCGGGCGTTTCTTTTCACTGATGCACCTTCATCCGCTTCTCCAGCGGCTCGAACGACTTGTCGCCCGGCTGCTGCGTCGGATTGCCGAACGGCATCTGCGCGATCAGCTTCCACTCCTTCGGCACGTTCCACGCGGACCGCACTTCGTCGTCGATCAACGGATTGTAATGCTGCAAGGAGCAGCCGAGCCCTTCCAGCTCGAGCGCCGTCCAGACGACGTATTGAAGCATCCCGTTCGATTGCAGCGACCACAGCGGAAAGTTGTCCTTATAGGTCGGGAACTTCTGCTGCAGCCCTTCGACGACCGATTCGTCCTCGAAGAACAGAATCGTGCCGTACCCCGCCGCGAAGCCGTTCATTCGCTGCTGCGTGGCATCGAACTGATCCGCCGGCACGATCTTGCGAAGCGTCTCCGTCGTGATGCTCCACAGCTTATCATGATGCTGTCCGAACAGTACCAAGACCCGGGCGCTCTGCGAGTTGAACGACGACGGCGTGTGCAGGACCGCCTCGCCGACGATCTCTTGAATCCGCTCCTCCGAGACGACTTTCTTGTTCCCGATCCCGTAATACGATCGTCTATGCTTGACGGCGGTCAAAAATTCGGAGCTTTGAATGGTCGTCGCTTGCGACATTACGGTTCCTCCTTCGAATGACAATCGAGTTTAGTTTGATTGTTCCAAGGGGGGACTATGTGTCGAAAGCTCCCGATTTCCAAGGAAATGACTGGGGAATACGGACGAACGGATTGCGGTACACTGAGAACCGACGAAGGCTTGGCAGAGGAGGAGATCCGTTGATCGATTTCGAGGAAACGACGATTCTCGAGATGCAGCGAGGAATGGAGAACGGATCGTTCCGAGCGAAGGAACTGACGCTGTATTACATGGAGAGAATCTCCGAGCTCGATAAGAACGGTCCGCGGCTCAACGCCGTGCTGGAATGGAATCCCGATGCGCTCGCGATCGCGGAAGCGATGGATCGGGAACGGGAGGTTCGCGGAGCCCGCGGCCCGCTGCATGGAATTCCGGTCCTGCTTAAGGACAATATCGAAACCGCGGACCGGCTGCACACGAGCGCCGGCGCGATGGCGCTCGCGGACTCGTACGCGGCGAAAGACGCCTTCGTCGTAAGGCGTCTGCGGCAAGCGGGCGCCATCGTGCTTGGCAAAGCAAATATGAGCGAGATGGCGAAGTTCGTATCGGAATCGATGCCGAACGCTTACAGCTCCCGAGGCGGCATCGTGCGCAATCCGTACGGACCGGGCGAGTTCGACGTCGGCGGGTCCAGCTGCGGATCGGCCGTCGCGGTAGCCGCCAACCTGACGACGGTGTCGCTCGGAACGGAGACGCTCGGCTCGATCATCAATCCCGCAGTGGAAAATTCGATCGTCGGCCTCGATCCCACGATCGGACTCGTCAGCCGGACCGGCTTGATTCCGCTCGCGCCGACCCACGATACGATCGGACCGATGACGAGAACCGTAGCCGACGCCGCGGTCGTGCTGAGCGCGATCGCCGGGTTCGACGAGGAGGACGTCTCCACGCGAATGGGCATGGGCCACGCGCTGGACGACTACCTGCCCTGCTTGGACGAAGGGGGACTGCGAGGGGCTCGCATCGGCATTCCCAAAGACGCCGACTACCCCGATCTCGAGCGGGAGGATCGCCGCCTGCTGGAGCGCGAGCTCGAGACGCTGCGGCGGCTCGGAGCGGACCTCGTGGAGATCGACGACCTGAACAAGCTGCAGCGGCAAAAATGGGATGTAACCGTCTTAATGTACGAATTCAAACCGGCGTTCAACCATTACCTCAGTCTGCTCGGCCCCCACGTTCCGATCCACTCCCTTAAGGACTTGATCGCGTACAACCGGCTCCATAATCCCGGCGTCGCGTTGTACGGTCAGCAGCTGCTGTTGGCCGCGGAGCGGACGAGCGGCACGCTGACGGAGGCGGAGTATATTCGGGCCAAGCTGCGCGACCTGCGCCTCTCTCAGCGCGAAGGGATCGACGCCTTCATCGACCGGTACCGGTTGGACGCGATTCTCTCCCCCGGTCATACGGGCGTCGCCGCTCCGGCGAAGGCGGGATATCCGTCCATCACCGTGCCCGCCGGATACCACGATTCCGGCAAGCCGTTCGGGCTGACGTGGACGAGCGGAGCGTTTACCGAACCGAAATTATTGTCGTTCGCATACGCTTACGAACAAGCGACGAAGCATCGGAAATCGCCGGCGTTCAATATCAAAGGATAGGTACAACGACGACAGGGGCGACTCCTCGACGAGGAGCGCCCCTGTGCCATTTTCCAAACTATAACAACTTATTGCGCTCCGCCGCCGTCAGCCGACGAGCCCGAATATCGAGCGCGACGCGCCCGTCCGCGATGCCGACGATGCGGGAGGCGTACTTCTCGGCCATCTCGATGTTCTGCAGCGCGCAGACGACGGTCACGGTCTCGCGGCGGTACAGCTCCTTGAAGCTCTCCATGATCTTCTCCGCGTTAATCGGATCGAGGCCTACGACGGGATCGTCCGCGACGATCAGCTTCGCCCCTTGCGACAGCGCCCGCGCGATCAACACGCGCTGCTTCTCCCCGCCGCTCAGCTTCTCAACCTTCTGGAGCGCCTTATCGAGCAGACCGACCTGCTCGAGATAGTCCATCGCGCGAACATGCTCCTCCTCGGACGGCTTGCCTCCGATCAGCTGCCGCCAAAAGGAAAACTGACGGAAGCGCCCCGTCACCACGTTGCGGAACGCCGTCCGGCGCCCGTTCAGCTGATCCGTCGAGCCGATCACCGACCAATCCTTGCTGGCTTCCCACCGCGTCCACCAGTTGCTCTGCGTCAGGTTGACCCCGTTCATCACGACGTCTCCCCCGTCCGGACGTTCCTTGCCGACCATGCACCGAAGAAGCGTGCTCTTCCCGCTGCCGCTGCCGCCGATGATCGCGACGAAATCGCCGCGGTTCACCTCCAGATCGACTCCCTTCAACACCGGCGTGTCGCCGTAGCTTTTGACCAAGTTGTTCACGATGAGCATAAGATGACTCCTTGTCCGTAATCGTAATGTCTCGTCGTTCGTAAGTAATGCGCTTTCTTAGATTATACCTCAATTCGGGACGAGCCGCGCACATAATTCCGGCCGGGGTCGAACATTTTATAGTAAGAATAGGAAGAGGAGGGAATTCGCATGTACGAAAAGGGCGACGAAACGCTCATCCAACGCTTGAAACGGTATTACGAAGACTACCGACTGTCGGAGGATCCCGACGCGAGCTTCCGCGACGCCTGCGCGGCGTTATCGCTGTCGGTCATCGACACCGTGGGCGAGCTCGCGGACCGCGACGACTGCTCCGCGATTCGCAACGTGCTGCGGGAATACCGGGAAATCCGGTCCTCGATCGGCGGCAGCAACGACTCCGTGAAGGAACGGCTCGAGCGGGAGCTGCGCGAGCGCGCCTCGCAGCCGGTATAAGGAGAGGACGGATACGGGCGTCCGGACGACCATTGACAGTTCGTGGAAGGTTGCCTATGATGGTATCATTTCTCATACCTCGGGAGGGTACTATGGCAAGCAATCGCATGGATCATGTCGGCATCATGGTAACGAATATGGACGCTTCGATTCGGTTTTACACGGAGGTCGTCGGTCTACGATTGAAGGACCGGTTGACGCATACGAACGGCGTCATCGAACTTGCCTTCCTCGGCTACGGCCGCGAGGGCGAAACCGAGCTCGAGCTCATTCAAGGCTACAACGACAAGCTGCCCGCCGAAGGCAAAGTGCATCACGCCGCGTTCGCCGTAGACGACGTCGAAGCGGAATTCGGCCGGCTTCAAGCGTCCGAGGTTCGGCTGATCGATACCGAAATCACGACGCTGCCGAACGGATACCGGTATTTCTTCTTCTACGGACCGGACGGCGAGTGGATCGAGTTTTTCCAACGCAGCTAAAACGTAAATTGAGGCGGAGAGGAGCGGGAATCGGTTTCCCGCTCCTTTCTTACCTGATTTCATTTGCTCAGGCGAACCTGTCGCTCGATTACCCCTTCTCTAACGCAAACCATTCCTTGGCTAAAATGGAATATTGATAAGAATCATGCCACTTCCCTTTTGCAAAGAGATGCTCGCGCAAATGCCCTTCATAGGTCATACCGATTTTTTTCATCACGCTTGCGGATCCTACATTTTCCGGCCTGCAGGTAGCATACATTCGGTGCAACCCCAAATCGGAAAAGCCGAAGCGCAATATTTCGCGCGCGGCTTCGCTCGCGAATCCCTTACGCCAATATTGCGGATTCAAACAATACCCTATCTCCCCCACCCCAACGGCCTCCACATGAAGACCCACTCCGCCGATCAGTTCTCCGCCGGAGGAAAGCGTAACGGCTAACTCGTAGTCTTTACGCGGGGTTTGATTTTGCATTTCGAACGTCCGTTCGATGAACGACTGCGTTTCGGCTTCCGTATTCGGCCCCCAGATCATATGGGTCGCGACCAATGAGCTAGAGGCATAGGCATGAACCTCCTTCCAGTCATCGAAAACAAAATCCCTAATCGTTAATCGTTCCGTTATCAGTTTCATTACCATGCCTCCCCCGCGAAGATCCGATTAATGCCGTTCGAATGATCTTACAGAACCCAGTTATTGGATTATACTCGATGTGTTTAACAATTCATAGGGTATTGCTTGATTGCTTCTGAGACAAACATACTTGCATAAGAGTCCCAGTCTGTTTCATCTGTGTTTATCTCTAGAGTCGGAATTTGCGATTGTGTTGCACATATGCGAAGGTTCTCCTGGTCCGCTAAGAACTTTTGACATGCCTCCGTTACCGTGGAGTGGCTTTTCGTCGCCTATGATTTCCAAGCTTCGACATGGCCATTTAATAGCCGAATATGCGAATCCTTATCCATCGCTCTTAAGACTAACCTTCCGATAGTTCCTCGTTAATCCAAGTGAAGTTTGTGTTTTCCCTCCATCTTTTCCTTCTAGATTTGAGCCACGGAAACTTTTAGACTTATTGCGCGTTTAGTAAATATCACCATAAATTGCTATTGGGCAGGAGGAGAAATGATTTGAAGCGGTGGATTGCAAGATTGTTATTCGCGGTTTTCCTAACAGTACCATTCGTCTGTACACCTGTTGCGGATGCATCCAACATCAGTTCATTCGGAACCTCTCATTTAATCAAACCGGACGGGTCCTATTGGATGTGGGGGGATCGCAGGACCGTACCTACGCAGCTCGTCGAACTATCTGACGTGAAGAAAGCCGTGCAGGATTATGTCGTCACTGAAGAAGGGAAAGTATACTTAGTTTCAAAGCAATTCTACTCCTTAGAGTATGAAGTGTACCCGGTCAAGGCATTGCATCACCTGGAAGAAGTGTATTACGGCTATGGCAGATCGCTGTTCCTGGATCGGGAAGGGAAGGTTTATGCGGCTCCGAAGGAGCCAGAGCAAGATCTCTCTATTCCCGATCGGTTAGACCGTATTCAGCCCATGGCCGCTATGGATGACGTCAAGGATATTGGCGGCTACGTTGTTGAGAGTCATCGGCACCCGTGGGTCTATCAACCGATGTGGCTGTTTCTAAAGAATGACGGGACCGTGTGGAGAGGACAGGCGGACGCAGATGCTTGGGAACGAGTCCCTCTACTAGATGGCACGGTTGACATCGATCGCAATCTTGCATTAAAGGAAGACGGGAGCGTCTGGACGCTGCCTACCGCTTGGTCGGAAGATGGCCCCGGCGAACCTGAACAGGTCGCAGCGTTGCAAGGGATCGAATCCATCCATACGAACGGGAGATCTAGCGTGGCTGTCGACAATCAAGGCCAGGTGTGGTTTTGGGGAGCGACCGTCACCGGGTTCTCGGACGGCACCACCCCTCACGATCATAAGACACCGATTTTGCTCGAACAGATCGATCTAGCGACCCATGCCTATGTCGTCGATCGCTCGCTTATCGTTCATACTCTTGACGACCGCGTCCTCGAGGCTTCGATCAACGTGGAGAAGTTGGACGGTTCTCTGAGCTTCCGTCTGCTTGCCTCTAACATCCAACATCTGGAGGCTGCATGGTCCCACATCATCATGCAGCAGGAGGATGGGACGTTATTCGGTTGGGGGGCAAACGACCGCGCTCAGCTCGGAACCGGGAATTATGAATCCGCCTTCGAAAGACCCGTTGCGTTACAACGACCGATCAGCTTACGCCTCAATGAGAAACCGGTACAATTAGCCAACGGCATTATGTTGCAAGGAGGTCAAGCCTTCATCCCGCTTCGTTCCGTCTTCGAACAGTTGGGTGCAACGATATCTTGGGACCATCCGACGCAGACGGTGACGATCCAACGAACCGGAATGGACCATCCGGACTTAATGATCGAAATTCATTATGCCAACGGGGAAGTATTGCTCAATGGCCAATTGGTTGAATTGGAAAACGAACCGTTCATTATTAACGGAAGCGCGTACTTGCCCCTTCGATTCATCAGCGAGACGCTCGGCGCACAGGTTGACTGGAACCAACCGGAGGAAAGCATTCATATCATTGCAGAGTAACCCGATAACACCGGCGGAGCGATGGACAAATCCCATGCTCCGCCCCCTTCAACGGGAAAAGGCTGTCGATCGGGGGTCTGTCCGGCTGCCGCAGCTCACTTCTGGCATTAAGGGACTGAGCTAACCGAGACGATAGTACCCTCGTCTTTCGTAAAACTTGTGAACATTCACTCGACTGGGGTGAGATAGCAGTTTCATTCCGAAATATCCATTGTTGCGGCCCCATTCTCCAGAAAACTTATCAACCAATTCCCTATGCCCTGATTTCTATGACTTTCCTTAACCACGACGACGGCGACCGGGCTGCGATGCTCATGGCTTGAACGCGAACGCCTCGGCGGGATTGTCGACCATCCATCGCCGAATCGCTTCGTCAGAGGCGCCGAACCGCGCAAGCAGCGGGAGAAACGTCTCGATCAAATACGTCCAGCCGATAGCTCCGCCGTAATGCTTCAGCCTGGCGCGCGTCGTGTCGAGACCGAGCAGGATGCGATTCTCCAGCCCCCACTCAAGCAGCTGCAAAAGCAAACGAGCTTCATCCTCGTCCGAGTGATACTTGAAACGGCCGATCGTGTCGTACTCGAGGTACACGCCGAGCTTCGCAAGCTCTCGATGCGTCTCCGGCCGCGCCGTCGTCCGGTCGAGATGGCATAACACGACGTTGTCCGGCCGCACGCCGCGCTCCAAATAATAATAGGCGAGCCAGATCGCTTCCTCGTGCGTCTCGGTGTGGCAGACGATCGGCGCGCCCGTCGCGATCGACGCGGCCGCGGCGGCTGCGAACCAACGCTTGTCCGGATCCGCCATCCGGTCGCGGTCGACCGCCGTCTTGATGACCCCGGCTCGCGCTTCCAGGAATGCCGCCGCAAGCTCGGCCGCGTCGGTCCCCTCGTACATCCCGACCGCGACCTCGTGGACGAAGACGTCCCGCAGCCGCTCCTCCGAATACGTCCGTACCCAATGAGCGTCCGGATAAAACGCGAGCTTATGAAACCCCGTCGACGCGACGAGATGCACATCCGTCTCCATTGACGCGGCGACGAGCGCTCGCTCCATCCGCCCGCAGCCGAGCGGCTGGCAGTCGATCATCGCCCGGCCGCCCGCCGCGCGAAAATCCCGCAGCTCGGCGACCGTCGCCGCGTAATCGTCGATGCGCAGCGCGGGGTTCAACGTCGCGGGATGACCGTCCGCTAAGAACGCGTGCTCATGGCTGTGGCAGAAGCCGAGCGCCGCCTTCGGAATGTCCCCCCGCACCGTCCGGACGAAGCCGCCTGCCCCGCCCGTCACTTGTACAGCGGACCGTACGCCGCGCAGGCGCGGTAGTCGGCGCCCTCCGGATCCTTCGTGCCGAACGCGCTCCAAGCGCTCGGACGGAGCACGCGCGACCGCGGCACGTTATGCATGTTGACCGGAATGCGGAGCATCGACGCGAGGGTGATCAGCTCGCCGCCGATATGTCCGTAGCTGATCGCGCAATGGTTGGAGCCCCAGTTTTCCATCACGTCGTAGACGTCGGAAAATACCGGATCGCCCGGCACGAGGTTCGGCGCGAACCACGTCGTCGGCCATGTCGGCGTCGTGCGCAAATCGAGCTTGTCGTGCACATGCGCCGGTAGCTCGACGGTGACGCCCTCGGCGATCTGCAGCACCGGGCCGAGCCCTTCGACGAGATTGATGCGGCTCATCGTGACCGGCATGCCGCCCTTCGTCAGGAAATCGGTCGAGTATCCGCCGCCGGCGAATTGATCCATATACGTCGGGCGCCAGGACGTCGCCTTCAGACACGCGTCGACCTCATCCGGCGTAATGTCCCAGAACGGCTTCATCGCCGGCCGGCCGTCGACCGTCTGCTCGCCGGTGCCGTCCAGCGCCGCCGGACCGGAATTGATCAGGTGCAGGATGCCGTTCGCGGCGTCTCCTTGCAGCGTCTCCCCGGTCACGCGCTTCACCGCTTCCGGGCTCCAATACGCGCGGACGTCGGCGAAAATTTGCGCCGTGTGCGAGATCAAGTGGTTGAACAGCATGGTGACCGCGTTCAGGTTGTCGTTTTCCGTAGCTACGATGTAGGGCGGCCGCGTGCCGTTCCAATCGAACGACGAGTTCAGAATCGCCTCGAGGAAGTCGGCGCTGGGGAAGTGATCCGTCCACTCGCGCTGGCCTTGGAAGCCCGCCGCGATCGCATGGTACCCGTACGCTTCTTCTTCGTAGCCCATCTCCGCCAGCTTCGGGTTGCCGACCATCAAGTCCCGTACGATCAGCGCCATCTTGACGACGGTTTCCCAATTCCGGTCTTTGGCGTCCCGCGCGATCTGCAGCTCCGCCGGATTCGGATCCTCGCCCTCGGCGCAGTTATCCTTCACCCACCGCAGCGCGCGCTCGTATTCCGCCGGATCGTAGATCCCGTTATCGATGCGCCGCGTCACCTCGGTCATGTCGACGTAAGCGTTCTTCATGCCGAGGTACCGCTGATAGAACGAATCGTCGACGATGCAGCCCGCGATGCCCATCGAGACGGAGCCGATCGACAAATACGCCTTATCGCGCAGCGTCGCGACGGCCAAACCCGCCTTCGCGAACTGCAGCAGCTTCGCGCGGACGTCCTCCGGAACGCTGTCGTCGTCCATGTCCTGCACTTCGCGGCCGTAAATTTTGAAGGCGGGCAAGCCTTTCTGGTTATGCGCGGCATGCAGCGCGGCGAGATAGACGGCGCCCGGCCGCTCCGTGCCGTTGAAGCCCCAGATCGCGTGAGGCCATTCCGCGTTCATCTCCATCGTCTCGAGCGGGTAACACCAGCCCGACGCGACCGTGACGACGAGGCCGACGCCCTCGCGGCGGAACTTCTCCGTCGCCCGCGCCGCCTCCGGCATACCGGAGATGCAATCGTCCGCAAGAACGCAGACGACCGGCTCTCCGTTCGGATAGCGCAGGTTCGCGCTCAGGAACGAAGCGACCTCGTTCGCGAGGCCCAGCGTCACGTGGCGGGTCGCCGCCTTGACGAGCTTGCGTCGGTCGATGATCGGGCGGATGCCGATTTTCGGATACGTCGTATGCGTCATGTGCTTCGTTCCCCTCTCTTATTCCAGGCCGTATTGAGCCATCTTGCCCTTGATGAACGCGACGCCTTCGCGAACGAGCGCGTCGCCGTTCGGCGCCAGCTGCCGCCATACCCACGTATTCATATTGTCGGTCACGTCGACGAACGATTCGAGCGCCGCATAGCCGTCATACTTCAATTCGCCGAGCGCCCGGAAGATGCCGTCCCAATCGACGAGGCCGGTGCCGGGGATGCCGCGGTCGTTTTCGCAAAGATGGTAATGAATGAGATCCTCGCCCGCGCGCTTCGTCGCCTCGTAGAAGCTCTTCTCCTCGATGTTCATATGGTACGTGTCGAGATGCACCCGGATGTTCGGCTCGCCGATCATCTCCTTGAGACGCAGCGCCTGCTCGCACGTGTTGACGAGATACGACTCGTACCGGTTTACCGGCTCGAGTCCGATCGTGACGCCGACGCGCTGCGCGTACCGCGCCGCTTCCCGCAGCGCCTCCGCCGCCCACGCCCACTCTTCCTCGGTCGGCCGCGACTTGGCCGCTTTCACATGCTGCGAGTAGACGACGCCCGAGAAGCTGGTCGCCCCGATGGCGTGCGTCGCGTCTACGCAATCCTTAAGGTACTGCAGCCCCTTCGCCCGGATGGCCGCGTCCCCGCTCGTAATGTCCGTGTCGCCGAGCAGAACGGTCGACGTGACCGCTTCGAGACCGACGGCGTCGAGCCGGGCCTTCACCGCCGCCGCATCGAACGTGTCGAGCGTCATGAGCGGAATTTCGATGAAATCGAGGCCGAGCCCCTTCACGCGGTCGATCAGGTCCAGCGTGTCGTTCGTCCATTGCGAGCACCAAGCGTACGCATGTATCCCAAGCTTCATTCGTTCGTTCCCCCTCGGAAAAAGTCGACCAACGATCTCGCGGCCATAACCCCCATATTGTCGATCGCTTGAAACGTGGAAGCGGCCGTGTGCGAGCCGATCACCAAATTATCCAGCTCGAGCAGCGCTCGGTTCGCCGGCGGCTCCTGTTCGAACACGTCTAGGCCCGCTCCCCAAATTTTGCCTTGTTTCAGCGCGTCGTACAAGGCGTCCTCGTCGATGAGGCCGCCGCGCGCCGTATTGACGAGGACGGCCGTCGGCTTCATAAGCGCGAGCAGCTCCGCTCCGAACAGCCGATGGGTCGCGGGCGTCAGCGGAAGGTGCAGGCTGACGAAGTCGGAGGCTGCGGCAAGCTCATGCAGGCTGTCGACGTACTCGACGCCGGTCTCGCGCGCGAACGCTTCGTCCCGCGCCAGATCGTACGCGAGAATGCGCATATCGAAGCCGCGCGCCCGCCGCGCCACGCCCTTGCCGATCTGCCCCATGCCGACGAGGCCGAGCGTGCGGCGGTGCAGATCGACGCCGGTCACCTTCCCCCACTCGAGGCGCCGGCAGCCCGCGTCGATCGGCACGATCCGACGCGCCGCCGCCAGCATGAGCGCGAGCGCGAAGTCGGCGACCGCCTCTGCGTTCGCGCCGGTCGTCACGGTGACGCGGATGCCGCGTTCGCGGCAATACTCCATGTCGATATTATCCGTGCCGACGCCGTACTTCGCAACCGCTTTCAGCTTCGGCGCCGCCTCCAGCACGCCGCGGTCGAGCGGATCGACGCCGACGACGATCGCGTCCGCGTCCCGCGCGGCGGCGCGCATCTCCTCGCGCGTCAGGATCCGCCCGTGCGGGTTGCGGGCGATCTCGAAGCCGGCCCGCTCCAGCAGGCGGTACGGCTCCGGGTCGTTTTTGCCGAATGATCGCGGCGTCACCAGCACTTTATAGGTTTGCGCGGTCATCGCTCGCATCACTTCCACTTCGGGTTATCGACGACGACCGGAGCGCCGTCCCGCTCCATGACGATCTTGCGGAAGCCCTTCGTCTCGATGCTGCCGTAGTCGTGGCCGGCGTCGGCCCGGAACACGTAGAACGTGATCAGCGGCTCCGGCCCGACGTTAATGCTGCGATGCGCGTACCGTCCGGGCACGTACACGGCGCGTCCGGGCGAAAATGCTTCGATCCGTACGTCGCCCTCTGGGTTTTCCATCAACATAAATCCCTTGCCGCCGATGCAGTAGTACACTTCCGAAGTATCTAGAATCGTATGAAAATGCCCCTTCGTCATGAAATACTCGTCCCCGACCTTGCCGGGATATACGATGCTCGTGCCGAACGCTAGGTTGCCCTCCGCCTCCGGCACGCCGAGGTCGTAAAATTCATAGAGCAGCGTGTCTTCCTTCTCCAACATCGCGCGGTAAGCGTCGTCGTCGGCGTACATGCCGGACATCTTGGAGAGGTGACGCTTCAAAGACGGCTTCGTATCGGACAATCCGTTATTGAGGCTAAAATAGACGCCGAACGGCGCCGGCGCCGCCGGCGTCCCGCCGGTCGTCGCGTCGTGCGCGCGCGTGTTCGCGGACATGGCGATTCCTCCTCGTTCTCGTCTTTATTTCCGTTGACTCATGGCGATCCGCTCGCAAGCGGCGAACCGCTCCGGCGTCATCTCGAGGTCGAACACTTCGGCGATGACCTGCGTCCAGCCGTGGAGGAAGTAAATCCAGCCGTCCTCGACGTGCAGGCCGCGGGCCGCCTTCTGCCGGTTCGCCTGATGCATGAAATCGAGCTCGCCGCGGTAGTTCAGCTCCCAGACGAGGCCGCCCTCCGGGAACGCGGCGGCGTCCGTCAGCGGCGAGCCCGGGCGGTCTTTGCCGAGCCCCGTCGCGTTCACGACGAGCGAGCCCGGGGCAAGCCGCGCGAGCACCGCATCGTTGTCCGCCGGCGCCGGGCACAGCTCGTATTCGAAGCGCACGGGCGTATCGATCCGGCCGAGCAGCTTCTCGGCCGACCGCAGCCGCGGCTCGCTTCGATTGCTGACGACGATCCTCGACGGGATGTCGCCGCCGCGCGCCGGGTCGGTTAGCCACGAGGCGATCGCGAGCGCGCTGCCGCCGGCGCCCATCAGGAACGCCTCGCCGCCCGCGGCCCAGTGCCCCTTCGGGATGAACGCTTCCATCGCGAGACCGCTCGTGATCGGATCCTTCGCGTGGCCGATCAAGCGGCCGCCGCGCTTCGAGATCGAGGACACCTCCTCGAACGATTCGGCGTACGGGTCGAACGCGTCGAAGACGTCCCGCGCCGCGTGGTACAGATCGATCTTATGCGTCGTGACGAGCGCGCCGAGCGACAGCGGATCCCGCTTAATGAACTCCACGCATTCGACGTACGTCGCCGGATCGGCGTGAATGGCGATATCGATTCCCTTGATGACGGCGTCGTTCAGGCCGAGCGCTTCCGCCCACGGCGGGAACAGCTTCATGATCGACGATTGGCCGGTCGTCACGCCGATAAAATACATCGTCGGCCGCTCGGCCGGTTCCGGTAGTTTCATGGTCTGCGTTCCTCCTCGATTCGTTCGTTGCCGCTGCGTGGGGTACATACGATTTCGCACATCGTAGATAAATTTCTACATTAGAAAAAAATCGACGATGCGGAATTTCGGATACACCGCCTCCTCGGCGTCATTCCATGCGTTCCTTGAGTAAGCTCTGCAGCTCGGCGATCTTCTCGAGTAGCGCCGGGTAGCGGCGCTTCGGCTCCAGGTACGCCCTGACCGCGTCCGCCTCGGGCTCGAACCGCTCCCGCACGGCGACCAGCCGATCGGCTTCGCCCGCGAAGTCGTCGTGCCACCCGAGCGCGTACCCGGCGATCAGCAGATTGCCGAGGTGGCCGGTGTCCGACTCGCGCAGCGTCGCGTACGGTACGCCGAGCACGTTCGCCTTGATCTTGTTGAACGTCGCCCCCTTCGCTCCGCCGCCGACGACCCGCACCTCGTCGAACCGGACGCCCGGAAGCGAATCGGCCAAGATGTCCAAGTAGATCTGATATTCGTAAGCGATCGATTCCAAGATCGACCGGTACATGGCGTATTTGTCGTGCCCCCAGTTGAGCCCCGCCCATGCGCCGCGCAGCAGCGCGTTGTTCGGGCATACCCGTCCGCCGAAGTGAGGGACGAAGTGCAGCCCGTCGCAGCCGGGCGCCCACGCCTCCGCGCCGCGGTTCAAGTCGTCGAACGCCGGTCCGCCGCCCGCTTCGCTCTTCAGCTGGTCCCGGAACCACGCGATGCATTGGCCGCCGCCGTTAATGTACGCGAGCGGCGCCCAGAGGCCCGGCACGACCGAGCGCGCGAACATCAACGTCTTATGTTCCGTGTCCGGTCGATACGCGTCGACGCAGCAGGCCAGCACGGACGCCGTGCCGGCGACGTCGAACAGCATGCCCGGGCGCACGATGCCGGCGCCGAGCGTCGAAGCGGCCGTGTCGCCGCAGCCGGCGAGCACGGGCGTCCCTTCGCGAAGCCCGCACGCGTCGGCCCACCGGGCCGTCAGGCCGCCGACGCGATCCCACGGGCTGACGACCCGCGGCAGCTTCGACGGCTCGACGTCCAGCTCGCGGAGCAGCGAGGCCGACCATCCGCCAGCCGCCGCATCGGCGAAGCCGGAGAAATGCAGATGCGTGTAGTCGATATACGCATCGTCCGCCTTCGCGTCCGTCAGCCGGCCGGCGACGTACGCCGTCGGCACGACGAACTTCGCGATCGCGCGGTACGCGTCCGGCCGCTCGCGCTTCCACCACAGCGTCTTCGGACCGTGCGCGTACGTAATCGGGCAGCCGGTTTCGGCGATGACCGCCGCTTCCCCGAGCGCCTTGATTCGATCGAATTGCGACTCGCAGCGCGTATCGAGCCAAGAATCGTACGGCGTCGCGGCTTCCCCGCGCGCGTCGATACCCATCACGCCGGCCATCTGTCCGCTCAGCGCGACCGCCTCGACCGCGGCGTCCGGCCGCTTGGCGGCGCAGGCTGCGACCGCTTCGACGAACTCCTGCAGCATGTCGTCCGGACGCTGCTCCACCTGCCCCCCGCTTCCTCGAATGAGCTTCGACGGCACGAACGCCGACGCCAAGATGTCGCCGCGCCGCGTCAGCAGCGCCGCCTTCGTGCCTTGCGTGCCGATGTCGACGCTCGCCACGCACGGGATGTTGCCGTTCCGCTCCGTCACGCTCCCACCTCGTCCTTCCGTAGCTTTCATTAGCCGGATCGTTAATCGAACGCGATGACCGTCTTCATCCCGCTGCCGTTCGAGGCGTTCTCGAGCGCTTCCTCGAATCGGCTCAGCGGATATCGCGCCGTGACCAGCCGGCTGACGTCGAGAAGGCCGGAGGAGATCATTTTCAACGTGCTTCGAAAATGTTCATTATTCGCCTTCGTCGAACCCGTCAGCAAAATCTGCTTATAGTGTACCGTATTCGTGTTGATCGGGACGATCTGTTTATCCTTCGGCAGCCCGCCGAAGAAGTTGATCTTGCCGTTCATCGCCGTCAACTCGACGGCCAGCTGCTGCGCCTCCGGCGACGGATTCGCCGTCACCGCGACGTCGACCCCTTCCCCGTCCGTCAGGTCGAGAATCGTCTCCCGCAGCCGCGAAGCCTCCACCGCGACGAAGCTGCCGTCGATCGACTTGGCCAGCTCGAGCCGGCCCTTGCTCCGGTTCGCGACGAAGACGCGCGCCGCGCCGGAGCGCTTCGCCATCATGGCGTACATGATGCCGATCGGGCCCGCGCCGATGATGAGCACGTCGTCGCCGACGGCGACCGGGCATTGCTTGAGCCCGTTATAGACGCAGGACAACGGCTCGTTGATCGCCGCCGCGTCGAAGCTCACATGGTCCGGCAGCGCGAAGACGTTGCCGGACCGCACCGCGGCGGCCGGCACCCGGACGTATTCGGCGAAGCCGCCGTCGATCTGAACGCCGAGCGCCGAATAGCTCGCGCATAGATGCTGATCGCCCCGTCCGCAATGGCGGCATACGCCGCAGCCCATATTCGGCGCGATCGCGACGCGTTGTCCTTCCTTGTATGCGGCGACGCGTCGTCCGACCTGCGCGATGACGCCGCTGATTTCATGGCCGAGCACCCGAGGATGCTCCTCGTCGATGCCCGGGAATCCGTTCCCGATCATTCGCAAATCCGTTCCGCATATTCCGACGCTCTTCACTTGGACCAGCAGCTCGTCGTCGCCGATCTCCGGCACGGGAATGTCCCGCACCTTCACCTTCCGAACCCCGGTCATCTGGGCGGCTAGCATAAGGCATGCTCCTTCCTTGGAAGTCGTAATGGTTAGGACAATCGAATGACGGCCGACTCCCGGATCGAGCGGTTGCCCGCTTCGACCACCTTCACCGCCATCATCCCGTCGCGGCCCGTCACCTTCGGGGACCGCTGCTCTAGAATGCTCTGCACGAAGTCGATGTCCTCCGCCAAATACGCGTCCTTATACAGATGTCTCCAACTGTTCATGAAGGGTCTCGTGATTTCCTTGTTCCGTCTCGCGGTGACGATCGTCTTCTCGTGCAGCTGCCCTATGAAAATGACGCCCTCCGTCCCGAGAATTTCCACTCTCGAATCGTAACCGTACTGGACCGACAGCGCGCCGTCGATCACCCCTTGCCGCCCGTCGTCGAATCGGGCCGTCAGCAGCACGTTATCGTAAAAGTCCGGGTATGTCTCCGCCGCCTCGGGACAACGGTAGTTGCCGGCGATCGCGTACACCTCCGCGAACTCCGCCCCGCTGAACCAGCGCAGCGTATCGATGTCGTGGCTGTTCACCTCTGCGAGCGGACCGTTGCTCTTCTTCAAGTCGTACATCCAAGGCTGCGGCGTGCTCGGCCCTCGGGTGAGCGACCGGATGAGCACCGGCTCGCCGATCTCCCCGGCGTCCAGCCGCGCCTTCGCCTCTTGGAAGCTGGCGTCGAACCGGCGCATGAACGCGATCTGCAGATTGACCTTCGCGTCCTTCGCCGCCTCGATCATCGCTTCGCACTCTTCCGCGTTCATCGCCATCGGCTTCTCGCACAGGACGTGCTTGCCGGCTCGCGCCGCGTCGACGACGATGTCCCGATGATAGATCGTCGGGGTCACGACGACGACCGCGTCGATCCCGTCGTCCCGAAGCGCTTCGCGGTAGTCGCCGTACCACGTCTCGACGCCGAGCTCCTTGGCCGCCCGCTCCGCCGCCGCCCGGTTCGGATCGACGACGGCCGCGAGTCTCGCGTACGGCACGCTCTTGCGGAAGTTATGCGCGTGGATGAGACCCGCGCGCCCCGCGCCGATGACCGCTACGTTAATGTCTTTGACGCCCATGGCCATTCCCCTTCTGTCCGGTTGAATTCGCCCTGCATTTATTGTTCTTTATTATTCTATGTTATTATATTTTATCATTTTGGTTATCGTCAATTACTTTTTGTCGATTTCGTTCTCGTTCTTTTTCGCATAATAACAGATAATAGTGAACGCTGACGATATATGCTATAATAGGAAGCATTCTTCGCTCAGAAAAGAGGAATGGACATGGAAGGCATGAATTCGAAGGAGCTCGCGAAGGACGTGCTGTTCGCCGAGGAGAGGAAAATGGAAATCGTGCAGCTCGTGCAGGAGCGCGGCAAGGTGCTCGTGCCCGATTTGATCGCGCATTTCCAAGTGTCGCCCGCGACGATCCGCAACGATCTTCGGGACCTGGAAGCGAACGGCCTGATCAAGCGGACGCACGGCGGCGCGATCCCGCCCGACACGCTCAAGGTCGGCTTCGAGCTGGACAACCATAACAAGACGATCAAAAACCATAAACAAAAGCAAGCCGTCGCCCGGAAAGCCGCGGAGCTGATCGAGGACGGCGACATCATTATACTGGACACGGGGACGACGACGTACGAGCTGGCGAAGCTGCTGCGGGATAAGCGGAACGTTACCGCCATCGTCAACGACATCGAGATCGCTAGATGCCTCGAGGATTTCGACGGCGTCCAGGTCGTCGTCATCGGCGGCACGCTGCGCAAGAAGTTCCACTGCACGATCGGCCCGTTCGCGGCCAACCTGCTGGCCGAGCTGAACGTGGACAAGGTGTTCCTCGGCACGAACGGCTTCAGCCTGCAGAAGGGCTGCACGACGCCGGACATCAACCAGGCCGAGATCAAGCGAATTATGGTGAAAATCTCGTCCCAGGTCATCGTGCTTTGCGACAGCTCGAAGATCGGCGTCAATTCGTTCGTGCAGTTCGCGAGCCCGGAGCATATCGACGCCTTCATCACCGACGACGGCATCAAGCCGAACCAAATCGACGAGTTCGCCGAGCAAGGGTTGGATTTGCGCATCGCGAAGTAGGGCCGACGGTAAAAGCTCCCGTCCGTCCTCGGCGGAATGTCCCGATTGACGGTTCGCCGCCGATGGACGGGAGGATTTCCGTTTAGCGTTTCGCCCTTTTGTATGAAAAGTAAATGATCCCCGATAAGATGCTAGAAGCGAATACAACCCATAACCAAGCAATGTTATTGTTATCGCTCCAAACCGGGGAGGAACGATCAGGCGACTGGATGGGATACCCGCTAATTCGCGCAAATTCCTGCAATCGATGTTGCAGCGAGTCCGTTTCTCCCCTAGGCAATCCGACGATCACCTGCCCGTTTTCGACGTTCGATGCAGTTCTATAGCTTGGGGAAAGAAGTCGAAGGTTCGGCGGGATGTCCCTTAAGAAGAAGATATATTCTTCGCCTGGCTCAAACTTCATCGAAAAGTCAGGGCAGCTATAGCCTGCGGGATATTGGTCCCGATCGTCGATCGTTTCCGGCATTCGGATGCGCGCAGGTGCATGGTTGGGACCAACATAAGAAATCACATCCACCGTTGCTTTTCTACCATCGTTTTCGGTCTCGATTACCTTGCCGTACACCATGGCTTTCGACTCGTAGGCATCCTCGAAAAACCAAGGAGCAGGCGAACAAGCATAAGCGGGAGCTTCGTTGGCGAAGAGCGCGTAACAAACGGCTAAGGCGACGAAAATCGGGATTTTTTTCATCGAATTCCCCCTTTCTTTCTACAACGGACGCCGTTATCCGTTTGTTGCCTTCCACACAAAAAGAGCCGCGCCTTTTCGGCAGAACCGTAGTTCTACCGAAAGGACGCGGCTTTCGTTCGTCTACAGCAGCTCGGCGACGGCAAGCAGCATCGCCGCCTGCTCCTCCGTCAGCCGCTTGCCGGTTAACGCGCGAACCTCGTTCGCGAACGCTTCGAGGTTGCCCAGCTCTACTTTCTTATGCAAGGAGTTCTCGATACCTTCCTCCCCCGGCCCCGAAACGTACGCCTCGATCAACCGGGCGAGGACGGCGGCGTCGGGCGCTTCGACGGCGAACGTCGCCGTGGCGGAGCCGACGTTGCCCGCCGCGTCGACGGCGCTGACGGTCGTCTCGTGCGTCCCGACGCCCAGCTCCAGCGCCGGCATCGACACGACCGCGCCGATGCATGGGTCGTATACGATGCCGGAGACGGTATCCGACGCGACGCAGCGCACGTCGACGAACTCGTCGATCGCATAGGCGCGCGCGCCTTCGAAGACGATCGTCGGCGCCGTCCGGTCGATGCGGACGGACAGCGTCTTCGCGGCTTCGACGTTCCCCGCGGCGTCCGCGCTTCTGTACGTGATCCGATGCGTGCCGTCTTCGTCGAGGACGATCGGACCTTCGTACGCCCGCCACGTCGCGCCGTCGTCGAAACTCGTCTCCGTCCGAAGCGCCCCCGCGTCGTTGTCCGCGGCGGACAGCGTCACCGTCACGCTCGAGACGTACCAGCCGTTCCGCTCCTCCCCGGACGCGACGGCGGTCGTCGTCGGCGCCTCGACGTCCGGCACGTTCCGCACCGTCGCCGGAGCGCTCGGGGCGCTCTCCCGATGAAGGCGGCTGACCGCCGTCACAACGTACGTGTACGTCGCTCCCGCCGCGGCCGACTCATCCGCGAAGCGTTGCACGGCCCCGCTTGCTGCGCGCGTCGTCCCGACGATGCTCTCCGGCCGGCTCGTATCGCCGGCGTCCGCGCCGTCGAACCGGTAGACGACGTAGTACGCCGCCTCGTCCCCGGCCGACGCGCCGCCGCCCCGCCACGTCAGCTCGACGCCGGCACCGCCATGCGCGGTCGCGGACGTCTCCGCCGGCGCCTGCGGCGCCGTCCCGCCGAGCCACGGCATGACGGGCACGAGCGCGGGCTCGCGGTACAGCTCGTTCTTCAGCCGGTCGGTAAAGCCGAGCGGATTGTCCCCGAACCACTTGGCGCTGAAGTACATGCTGCCTCGCACCTCGTCGTAATTGCGGTTATACGCGACTTGGTTCGGCATTTCGTCGGGGTTTTGCCATGCGGCGTCGGCCGAGCCGATCCGATATGCCGCCTGCCCGCTGTAGAGGTGCACGTTTTTCCCCTTAACGAGATCGCTCCACCACTCGACCAGCACGTCGTACGCCGCGGGCGAATACCCCATGTACCAATAAATTTGCGGCGTAATGTAATCGATCCACTCTTGTTCCACCCACGTCTTCGAATCGGCGTAGATGGCGTCGTAGCTGCTCAGCCCGTTCGTATCGGAGCCGGCCGGGTCTTGCGATTTGTTTTTCCAAATACCGAACGGACTGATGCCGAACTTCACGTGCGGCTTCTCGGCTTTAATCGCAGCGGCGACCTCCTGCACGAACGTATTTACGTTGTGGCGCCGCCAGTCCGCCTTGTTCGCGAAGCCCGCGCCGTACGTTTCGTACGTCTTCTGATCCGGGAAGTCGACACCGGCCACCGGATACGGATAGAAATAATCGTCGAAATGCACCGCGTCGATGTCATATTGCTCTACGACTTCCATAATGCCGTCGATAATGAACTGCTTCGCCTCCGGAATGCCCGGGTCGAAGTACAGCTTGCCGCCGTAGCTGACGACCCATTCCGGATGCAACCGCGCCGGATGATCGGGCACGAGCTTCGTTACGTCGTCCTGCAGGCTGATGCGGTACGGGTTGAACCACGCATGGAATTCCAGATTGCGCTTATGGGCTTCCTCGAGCGTGAACGCGAGCGGATTGTAGCCCGGGTCTTTGCCCTGCTGCCCGGTCAGCCATTCCGACCAAGGTCCGTATGCCGACGGATAGAACGCGTCCGCCGTCGGCTTGATCTGCATAATGACCGCGTTCATGCCCGCGGCCTTCAGCTCGTCGAGCAGCTCGACGTAGTCCCGCTGCTGCGTCGCCGCGTCCGTGACGCCCTTCCGCGGCCAGTCGACGTTGTCGACCGTCGCGATCCACGCCGCCCGCAGCTCCGCCTTCGGCGCCTCGTGCGGCTCGTTCACGACGAGATAATGCGACGCCGTCTTGCCGCCGAACGTCGCCGTGATGCGCGTCGTGCCGAAGGCGCGCGCGACCACCGCGCCGTCCGCGCCGACCGTCGCGACCGACGGGTCGCTGCTCGCGAACGCCGCGTCCGCCGTCACGTCGACCGGCGCCGGCAGCCAGGTGTATGTACCGAGCACCTTCGCCTGCTGCGTCGATCCGACGATCATCGCGCGAAGCCCCGCGACCTCGATCGACTGCAGCACCGGCACCGGCTCCGTCACTTCGAGCGCGAGCTCGGTCGACGCCCCGCGGTAGGTCGCCGTCAGCGTCGCGGTTCCTTTCGCGACGGCGGTTACTCGCCCCGTCGCGTCGATCGCGGCCACGCCGGGGTCGCTCGAGGCGAACGATACGCCGTCAAGCGCAGCGACCGGCTCCGCCAGCCCGGCGTACGCGGCGTACGCCCGCATCTCGCCGGTCGCCCCCGTCTCGAGCCGCGTCGGTCCCGACGCCTCGAGCCGCTCGGGCGCGACGCTCTCCGCCGCGACGGAGACGGCGTAGGACGCTTCCGGCGCGCCGGCGTACCGTGCCGTAATCGCGGCCGTACCGACGCCGACCGCCGTCACGACGCCGTTCGCGTCCACCGTCGCCACCGCCGGATCGCTGCTCGCGAACGACAGGCCGCTTGCGACCGGCGTCGGCGCGGAGGCGTTCGCGTACGTCGCGAAGGCGCGCGCCTGCGCCGTCTCGCCGACCGCAAGCGGCGGCACGCCGGCGAGGTCGAGGCCGTAGACGGAGAAGCTGCCGTAGAACGCCCTCAGCTGATCGAAGTAAATCGCTCCGGCGTTCTTATTGTCGGCCTTCGTCTCGGCGACGTAGATCTGGTTGAGTTTGATCGGCGCCGCCATCGCGGCCGGCACCGCCGCGGTGACGAACCTCCACCCTTCCCAATTGAGGCCCGAGCTCGTCGTGAAATCGACGGCCGTTCTCGTGCCGGCGGCGTCCTGAAGCTGCCCTCGCAGCCAATGATCGTTGCCGTCCCCGTACACCCAGACGCCGATTCGCGTCGGCTTGCCCGGCATCGTCCGGCCGGTCGTTCCCGAAGGGTCGCGGAAGTTGACGTACGCCGCCGACGTGCCGGTCGTCCCGGTGAAATCGTACGACAGCTTCACCGCGTGAAAGCCGTAATGGATCGTCTCCGGCCGGGAGACGAGATCGAGCCGAACGCCCCTTGCTTGCGCGGCGGACGCGAACAGACCGGTCGTCTGCTCGAACGACTCGACGACGACATCGCCCGACGCAACGCTTGCGGAGGCGACTTCGGCGCCCGCGCCGAACAGCAGCGCCTGCATGCCCAGCAGCGCGGCGACGGCGGCGGCGATCCCTTTTCGAGAGGTGCGATTGAACATAGCTTGTAAGTCCACTTCCTTTTCGAATGAGATGATGAATGCGCTTTCAAAGAAACGAATCCTTCCCCGCGGCCCCCCGCGTTCCTCCATCCCTCCTTCTCCCGACGGATTGCCAATGATTGCTAGGCTTCGAACTAAGCGTATAACATTACGTTTCGCGTTTCAATATATATTTTGAAATTTTATTTCACATGATTACATGTCATATCTTCCCTCTCTCTTCATAGAGATAGAGTACATAGAATTCGCGAGAGACGAGGAGGCGGCGGTTATCGATCAGACGGTTTACCGGGAGAAGCTCCGCGCATATCAGGAAGCGTACGCTTCGACGCTCGACGCCGGCGCGGCCGCGCTCAAGCTGCACGATGCCGCCGTCGCGGCGGTACGGCAAGCGGCGGAAGCCGCGGATCGACCTCTGCGACGCGCGGCGTTCGAGCACCGGGCGCTTCGCGCGTTGAACGCCTTGTCCGGTTGGATTCGCCGGAACCGCGAGCTTCCGGGGGCCGACGCCGCGACGTGCGACGCGCTCGTCATGACGTACGCGCGCGCCTCGCTTCACGTGCACGAGCGGGAATACGACGCCGCGGTCGAAGCGATTCGCGCCGCGATTCGATAGGGGGACGGTTGACAGTGACGGTTTCGTTCGGATCCATCCTGCAAGCAGTATACAACTATAGTCGGCTGCAATCCGCCAACGATCGCCTGACGGTGCAGCTCTCCACGGGGAAACGCATTACCTCGCCCAAAGACGATCCCTATCTCTATCGACGGATTCACGCCTTAGAAGTAGAAAGCGCCCGATACGAGACTTATTTGAATATGATCGACGAAGGGACGGCGGTCGTCTCCCATGTGCATGACGCGGTCGGACTGCAGCTCGAGACGCTCGAGAACATGAGGGACATCGCGAACAAGGTTTCCGCGGGAGGCCTCAGCCCGAGCGAGCGCAGCGCGCTGAACGAGCAATACGAGGAGCTGACGGAGCAGCTGACGAGAATCGCGGAGGGGACCGGCTTCGGCGGGAAGACGTATTTGGACGGTACGTATTCGGCCGCCGGATCCGGCTTCCGCATCGCCACGGGTCCGGGAGGGGAGTATTACGAGCTGACGCTGCCGAATACGACCGCGGGAGACGACGGGCTCGATCTCGCGGATACGTCCGTGTCGTCGACGGGCAACGCGAATGCGGCGGTCGGGAGGCTGGAGGACGCGATCGAGACGTTGACCGGGCTGCGGGAGCGGCTAGGGACCGGCGAGTTTATTTTGGAGTCGCGCGCCGGCTTGATGGAAAGCAAGCAACGGGAGCTCGACTTGCTGGTCGAGAAGTATCAGGCGGTCGACCCTTTGCGGCTCGCCGCGGAGCTTGACCGGAACAAGACGCTGCAGCAGTACACGCTCGCGGCGATCGGCGCGTCGCTCGATTCGCGGCAGCGTTTGGTGGATTACTTGTTCCCGAGATAACGGGGCAAATTTGCCGTTACTTCCGGCTCCTGGGATTCACCGGATGATACCGGTACTGGCCCGGCGGGGTTAACCGGATAGTTCCGTTTATAAGCGCGAATTCGCGCTTTGCCGACCGGTTTAAGCGGGTAGTTCCGCTTATAAGCGCGAATTCGCGCTTAGCCAACCGGTTTAAGCGGATAGTTCCGCTTATAAGCGCGAATTCGCGCTTAGCCGACCGGGTTAAGCGGATAATTCGCCAATAACCTCGAATTCGCGCTTAGTCGGCATGAGAGAAGCCCCCGGCGGCAACAACAAACACGGCCGCCCGAGCGAGGAGAAAAACCTCGATGGGCGGCCGTTGCGCGGCGCGAATTTACGAGACGACCTTCAAGTGCTGCTTGCCGAACTCACCGTGATCATGCAGCAGCGGATGCTCGATCTGGATCGTCGAGTGGGCGATGCCATGCTTCGCGGTCAGCATCTCGCTCACCGCGAGCGTGACGCACATCGGCTGAATGTCCTGCTGCACGAACACGTGGGCGGTCAGCGAATACTGATCCGTCGCGATCGTCCATACGTGCATGTCGTGCACGTTCCGGACGCCTTCGACCGCGAGAATGTCCTTGCGGATCGCCTCCAGATCGAGATGATCCGGCACCGTATCCATCAGAACGCGGTACGACTCCTTCACGATGCGCCAGCCGCCGGCCGCGATGATGCCGCCGATCGCCATGCTGACGAGCGGGTCGAACAACGTGACGCCGGTGAAGTAGATGAGCACGGCCGACACGATGACGCCGACGGAGCTGAGCAGGTCGCCGATGAAATGCCACAGCGCGCTCTGCACGTTCAAGTTCTTCTCTTCCTTCATGCTGCGGCTGAGCACGGTCGTCAGCACGATGTTGACGACGAGGCCGATGGAGGCGATGCCGAGCATCAAGCCGAGATCGATCGGCTCCGGACGAACGGCGCGCAGTACCCCCTGCACGAAAATGCCGCCGGCGATCACGACCAACGCCAGTCCGTTCAAGAACGACGCGATCGTCTCGAAGCGGACGTAGCCGAACGTGTACTTGCCGTTGGGCTTCCGCGTCGCCATATAGATCGCCGCCATGCTGAGGCCGAGCGCCGCCACGTCGGAAATCATATGCGCCGAATCGGAGAGCAGGGCGAGCGAATTGGAGAGAAGACCGCCGATCACCTCTACGATCGTAAACGCGAACGTCAGAATCAGCGTGATCCAGAGCGTCTTCTTCGTTTTCGTTTGCTCCTTGCGGTGGCTGATATGGTGGTAGTCCTTTTCGATCATGCCGATCCCTCCCGGTCCATAAATTATAATAATTCTAATTTAGAACTTATTATAATCATAATATGCCGAAAAGGGACCGTTGGCAAGTGAATCTTCTATGAATCCCGGGAGTGAGAATCAGCGTCAACCTTTGCCGAGGACAACCCGCGCACCATCGCGTACATCGCCGCATTCGTCGGCGCCGCGAGCCCCTTGGCGGCCGCCGACCGGAGCACCGCGCCCGTGATCGCTTCGATCTCGGTTTCCCGGCCGCCGAGCACGTCCTGCAGCATCGACGAGTGGTTGCCCGCCGTAAGCTCGCACACGCGAAGCACTTGACGCCACTCGGCCTCCGGGTCCGCCGCGTCCGCCGCAGTCGTAAGCGCCGCGTACGCCTCGTCGAACAGCGCCCGCATGACCGAGCGGTAATGCGGGGACGCCGCCAGCTCGCCGTTCGTCGCGCGAAGGACCGCGGTCAACGGATTGATGACGCTGTTCGTCAGCAGCTTCCGCCTGACGTACCGTTCGATGTCGGGTACGACGTCCGCGTCGAAGCCCGCCGCCCGGAGGACGTCGCGCGCCGGCAGCGCCTGCCCGGTCAAGTCCGCGGCCGCGGCCTCCGAAGCCGCCGCGCCTGCGCTTCCGATCGCCGTCGTCCCCGCGCCGGTGTGGGCGACCGCGTCCGCCGCCGTCTTCCTCGCGCCTTCGGTCGTCACCGCGACGAAGACGCTTTCCGGCGGCGCACCGGCCCCCGCGAGCCGCTCGGCGTGCCCGACGCCGTTCTGGAACAGCAGCAGCCGCGCCCCGGCCTTCGCCGCGCCCGCGGCATAAGCCAGCAGCGCCTCGCTCCAGTGCGTCTGCTTCGTCGCGAACCAGAGCCAGTCCGCTTCGACGGGCTCCGAGACCGCCGCGTCGAAGGAAGCGCACGATAGGCGCGACCGGCGCTCGACGCCGCTCGTCTCTAGCACGGATACGCCGTCCCGCGCGATGCCCTCGGCCTGCGCCGACGTCCGCGCGATCAGCCGGACCCTTACGCCCGCCACGCGCGCCGCTTTGCCCGCCAGCAGCAAGCCCAGCGAGCCGCCGCCGACGATATCGATGTTCATCGTTCGATCCCTCCTAGGGCGCGGAAACCTTCTCGCGCGACGATTCGTCTGGATAGTAATGGGGGTGTTCGTTATGAAAATGTTCCGCCCGCTCTTCCTCCTCGCCGCTGCGATCCAAATGCTAACAGCGTTCGCTGCGTCGCCGACGCCTGCATCCGCGCTAAGCTGCGCGAGAGTCATCCCGCTGGAGGAGGAGTTCGCGCGCGCGGCAGCCGTCTTCCGCGGCGAAGTCGACGAACGCCGCGACGACGGCACCGTCGCGCTGCGCGTCGACGCCGTATGGAAGGGCGCGGACGTCGGGCCGTCGGTCGTCGTGCAACCGAATATGTGGGTCGACTTCCGCGAAGACGGGGAATATGTCGTGTTCGCCGAACGCCATGACGACGCTTGGTCCCCGATCCTGTGCGGCAACAGCGGCACGGAGAGCGCGTTCGCGCGTCACGCGCTAGGCGAACCGATCGAGACGTTCCCGCCGCCCCCGGCGCAGCCGCCGGAGCCGGCGCTAACGGGAAAGACGGCCGCGTTCGCCGCGGCCGTCCTCGTCGTCGTCGCCTACGTATCGTTCGCGGCCGGCGCCCGATGGAGCCGGCGGCGCCGCTAAATAATGCGCTTGCCTAGCGCCGACATGACGAGCCCGACCGCGAGCCGCGCCGTACGGCGGTTGTCGTCCTGCGACGGGTTCACTTCGGCGACGTCCATCGACGTGATGCGGCCGGTTTCCGCCAGCAGCTCGCAGGCGAAATGCGCCTCCCGATACGACAATCCCCCGGGGATCGGGAAGCCGACGCCGGGCGCCTCGAGCGGGTCGAGGCTGTCGGCCGAGATGCTGAGATGGACGCCGTCCGTGCCGTCGCCCGCGATGTCCATCGCTTGGGCGATCACCTTTTCGATCCCGTGCTTGTCGATATCGTACATCGAGAAGAACGCGATGCCCTCGGAACGGATTATATCCCGCTCCTCCGGCTCGAGATGCCGAACGCTGATCAGCACGAGCTTGTCCTTGCTCAGAAGCTTGGCCCCTTCCGCGACGTCGGACAGCCGGAATCCCGCCTTGCCGAGTGCGATCGCGAGCGGCATGCCGTTCGCGTCGCCGGTCGGGGAGGAAGCTTCGGTAAGCAAGCCGCCGTACGCCGTAAAGCAGATCGCGCCCAGGTTCGCGTAGTGCCGCGTCAGTCCGGCGAAAGCGCCGATCGAGACGCTCTGGTCGCCGCCGAGAACGAGCGGGAAGCCGCCCCCTCGCGCGGCGTCCGTCACGAGATCCGCAACCCGGCTCGACATGCCGCGAACGGCCGCCTCATGCTTCATCTTCGACGTCGACGCCGCACCTGCCCCTGGCGTCTCGACGGTGAACTCGCCCGTCACGTCGTACCCGAGCGCTTTGATTTGCCGCAGAAGCCCGGCGACGCGCATGCTCTCCGGTCCGAGCTCCGTCCCCGACCGGCTCGAGCCGAGCCCGAACGGCGCGTGAATGACGCTTATTTTTTTCTGCTCCATATGTTCGACCCACTTTCGCATCGTTTACTATTGAGTCTACCATAGGAGCATTGGCGTTTACACGTTCAGGATATACCTCGCCGCGGGCGAAATTCTGTCGTACGTCTGCTTGCGGATGTATTCGGCTTGACGGAGCTGCTGCGGCAGCTCCCGGGCCGTGTAATACGAATGCATGGCGCGCCGCGTCCGATTCGTCCGGTTCGTCGTGCCGCCGTGCCATACGTGCGAATTGAACACGCACACCGTGCCCGCCGGCGCGACGAGCGCGACTTCGTCCGGATGGGGATCCCTCGGATCGGCCATATAATCGGAAGGCGAACCGCCGAGCTTATGCGTCCCGGGCACGATGCGCGTCGCGCCGTTGTCCGCCGTGAAGTCGTCGATAAGCCAGATGGAGTTGCACACATGGAACGGTTCGTCCGCCCGCCTCGGCCCCCAATCCGCGTGCAGCGCCTGCAGCCCTTCGCCGGGAACCGCGTCGCGCGCGTTCAGAGACGACAGCTGGAACGGACGGCCGATCACCCGACGCGCGGCGGCGAGCACTTTAGGATGCACGTACACCGTATCGAAGACGGACCCCTTGTTGACCAGATCCGCCAGTCGGCGCGTCCCCTGTTCCTGATGGACCTCCATGCCCGCGTTCGCGCCTTCCCGCTCCATCAATTCCTCGTACTTGTCTCTCAGCTTGGCCAGCGCCGCTTCCGACAGCACGCCCGGAAACACGACGAACCCCCGCTCGTCGATCGACGCCTTCTCCTCTTCGGTCAAGAGGTCGTCGAACGCGCCCAAAGCCGCCAGCGCCTCTTCAAACTTGCTATTCTCCTCATTCACCCGTACTCCCCCCGGACTCGAGATTCGCATTGAATTCATGCTCATTGTATGGTACATTCCGGGAAATGCGCCATCGGCATTCTTGCCGATAATCTGCTCGTTCTTGCGGTGATGATCCTACATGTCTACTTTGATCGCGGAAGCTCCTACTTGTCTTTATGCCGCCGAGGTTCGCAAACGGATCGGAGAACCGTCCGTTTACCCGCTGCACCGCCATGAAGATCACGGCGAGCTGCTCCTAATCATAGAAGGGGAGGCCCGCTACGTCGTCGATCGATCGCCCTTCGTCGCGAGGCAGGGCGATCTCGTCTTTTTCCCGCCCGGCGTATGGCATCAGGAAGCGTCCGAGCCCTCGGCGCCGTTCCGGTTTTATTACCTCGGGCATCAAGGACTGCGCGTCGCGGGGCTCGCGCCCGACCGGTTCGACGAGCCGGGGAAGCCGTGCCTACTCCCGACCCGGGACCGGTTCCCGGCGATGAAGGCCGCCTTCGAGCGGCTGATCGAAGAGTTCGGCGACGCCGCGCCCGAATACCAAGAAGCGGTCGACGCCTTGCTTCGGCTGCTCGTCGTGGACGTGCTGCGATTGCTCCGCTACCCAGACAGAGCCGCCGGACGTCCCGCCCCCGACCGGACGGCTCGCCTCGCGGCGCTGTTCATGAACGATCGCTACAGTCTGCCGCTGACGCTGGACGACATCGCGTCCGCCGTGCATCTGAGCCCGTTCCATCTGTCGCGGCTGTTTCGACGGGAGACGGGGCTGTCCCCGATCCAGTATTTGATCCGATGCCGCATCGAAGCGGCCAAGCGGCTGCTGCTCACGACCGACGACAGCGTCGACAAGATCGCCGCGTCGGTCGGCTACGAAAGTCCGACGGCGTTCCATCGCCAGTTCAAGCGGGCGACCGGGGCGAGTCCCGGGAAGTATCGGAAGGATTTACTTACTTTTAATAACCAAGTATAATTGAGAAAATCCAATGGAGGTGGCCGCGCGATGAAAGTGGAAATTTGGTCGGACTTCGTGTGTCCGTTTTGTTATATCGGCAAGCGGAGGTTCGAGGAAGCGCTCGCGTCGCTGCCGTTCCGGGACGACGTCGAAGTCGTCTACCGCAGCTTCGAGCTCGATCCGCGGATGGAGAAGGGCGTCGCATACAACGTACATGAGGCTTTGGCGAAAAAGTACGGCATGAGCCTCGAGCAAGCGAGGCAGTCGAACGCCGGCTTGGCCGCGCAAGCGAAGCAAGTGGGTCTCGACTACAACTATGACGAGTGGAAATTCACGAACACGTTCGACGCGCATCGGCTGGCGCACTTCGCCGCGTCGGAAGGCAAAGCCCACGAGATGACCGAGCGGCTGCTGCACGCATACTTCACCGAGGCGAAGCATCTCGGCGACCGGGAGACGCTGGCGGATCTCGCGGCGGACGTCGGGCTGAACCGCGAAGCGGCGCTTGAGGCGCTCGCGAGCGACGCGTTCGCGGACGCGGTGCGCGCCGACGAGAGCGACGGCTCCGCCCTCGGCATTCGCGGCGTGCCGTTCTTCGTCATCGACCGCAAGTACGGCATCTCCGGCGCCCAGCCGACGGCGACGTTCGTCGGCGCGCTGCAGCAGGCTTGGGACGAGAGCCGGCCGTCGCTCACCGTGCTCGGCGGCGATGCCGCGAACGGCGGCGAAGCGTGCGCCGACGGCGCATGCGCCGTGCCGAACGCGAAGGAGTAACGAACGGTTGGAGCCGCCCCGATACGTCGGGGCGGCTTTTTTCGTAAACCGCACAACTTGCTGTATCCGTCTCCTGCTGCCCGCCGTCGCACTGTTCCGTTTCCCGCCTCCGCTTCTTTCCATTGCCCTCCCGTCGCCTCTTCCGGCACGCCGCACGTCTCCCCGTCTGCATATTATTCAGCCCGTTTCCGCAAAGTCATCCGCTCCAAACCAGGAGCCTTCATTATCCCGAACGCCCCTTATCCTCGACTTCCCTTGACTCAGCAAAGAGCCGCTTTTCCCGGCAACTAAGTCAGATCCTTAGCTGGTATGTCGACGCAGCCCCTGGCCGAACAGCCATCCGCTCCTAGATGGTGCCTGCTTGCACTCGAACCGCCATTGTCCTCGGATCCCTTCGACTCGGCTCCGTACGCTTTCCATTTGGGATCTTCGGCTGAGCGAAGGGAAGACGAGGAGAAGGAACGCCGGGAGAGAGACCTCCTCCCCGCCCGAATCGCCTCAGCGGGCAGGGAACGGCTCTTTCGTTACGGCAGCGGCACGACGAGCACCACGAACGGCATGAACGAGCCGGAAGCGGCGCCGAGCTCCAGTTCGACGGACGGTTCCGTGCCGTTCGTGCGGCCGATCGCGTACACCTCGCCGACGTGCAGCGCATCCGTCTTCACGACGTCGCCGTCGAATTTGACCGCGCCCATGTACAGGCCGCGAAGCGGCACCAGCACGAACGCGGCCTTGCCCGGCGACTCGATCTTCAGCCGGTACGTGAATGCGAGTTTCGTCGTTCCGGAGAACCGCGTCGTAGCTCTTCGGATCGTATTCCGCCGTAAACCCGAGCGCTTCGGCGCGCGGCTGTTCACCAGCACGCTGCCCCGGTCGATGTCGAATACGACCTCCCGCGTCGTCGTCCGCGGAGCCGCGTCGTCCGCCGACGATGTATCCGGCCATGCGGCCGCGCCGCCGAAGAGCAGCGCGGCGGACAGCGACGCGGCGAGGCTTCTTTTTCCAAACCAACGCTTCATCCGATCAACGCCTCCCGTTCCATCTCTCCATAAAAATAGAGACGCCCTCGGGTACGCATTCGTTTCGGCGAACGAGCTTACAATTTCTACCGAATCCGAAGCGAAGCGACGATCGGGTAATGGTCCGACGGATACCCGCCGTCCACGACGTCGCGGACCACCTCGACAGACCTTACGACGCACTCCTCCGTTACGAAAATGTAGTCGATCGGCTCCCCTTCCGCCCCGCCTCGGAAGTCGTGCGCCGTCAAGCCGGCGCGTCCGTCGGGAAGCGCGCCGTAAGCATCGGCGAGTCGCGTCGCCATCCGCTCCTCGGCTTCTCCGCGCAAGTAACGCACCGGCTCATGCGACGGATGGCAGTTGAAGTCGCCCGTCAAGATCAGCGGCAGCTCCTCTTCCGCGCGCGCCTCGTCGATGCGCCTGCCGACGAGACGGCTGCCCTGAACGCGCGCCTCCCGCCCTCGATGATCGAGGTGCGTGTTGAAGAAATACAATTCCCGTCCCGTCGCGCGGTGGCGGAATCTGCCGCTCGTGCAGACGCGCGGCAGATCGGCGTCCCAACCGACCGAGGCGGGAACCTCCGGCGCGTCGGACAACCAGAATTGGCCGAAGTCGATTACGGCGAGCTCGCTTTTCTTGTAGAATATCGCGTTAAACTCGCCCTCCGTCCCGCCCAGCCGTCCCATCCCGAGGCGCCCGTATTCGGGCAGACGCTTGTCGAGGTCGGTCAGCATCCCGATCAGCCCTTCCTGCGTGCCGATCAGCAGCGGATCGTACCGGCGTATCGTGCGAACGACCTTCTCGATCCGGTGCGGCCAGGCGTTCGCCCCGTCCCCGGCGTTGTTGTAACGCAAATTGAAAGACATCACGCGCAGCTCGATCGTCATTCCAGATGTGCCCCCAAGCTTTGTAATATCGTTTGCATTTCTCTCCGTATGCGTACGGGTCGGCCGCGGCGGGATCTAGGCGCGGTCTCCTTCGTTGGCCCAGTCGACGGCCGAAATTCGGCCGGAGCGGACGAGCGACTCGGCCGCCTCGCGCACGGCCGGATCGACGTCGCCGGAACGCAGCGACTGCGCGAGCGGCCAAGCCGGCATCGTCCATACGAACCGCCGCCCCTCGCCGTTGCCCGACGTCGCCGCGCAAGCCGCCCTCCTCTACGAGATGTCCTCGAAATAAATCGCGTTCGTGACGGCCGCGAGCAGCGTCTCGTCGACCTCCGCGAAATGTCTCCATACTTCAGCGCGGTAGAACGTATCGCCCGCCGCCAAGCGGTGCGTCATTGCGAACGGTCCGTCGGCTTCGATCGTCAGCTCCGATACCGTTCCCTGATTGCCGATCAGCTTCAAGACGTCGCCCGCTCGCAAGGCCGCGGCCTCCAGTCGAACTTCGTCGGCCGCCCCGCGCGGCACGACGGCGCCGATACCGTATCTACCGGCTTGCAGCGCGACGAACGGGCCTTCCGGCGCATAGGTCAGCACGACGCCGCCCCGATCGATCCCGCTCAAGATGCCGGACACCGTCTTCGTGTCGCTGTACACCCACGTCGTCGGCCAGGCATGGCGGATGTACGGATGCGGACGGTGCGTATCGCTGCCGCCGACCGCGGTCAGGCGCCGACCGGAGACCAACTGTTCATGCCACCAGTTGAGCGTATCCAAATTCGCCGACCGCCACGGGCCGTTCCAAATTTCGACCCAGTCGAAGTCGACGTCGAAATCCCACAGCCACGGGCAATGGGTGCAGTGCGGATGGTTCAAGACGATCTTCGCGCCGCGCTCGCGGCCCGTACGGATGCGCCGGCGCACGTCGTCCATGCTCGATACGCGGAAGTCGTCGAGCGGATCCGGTACCCCTAAGAAGTTGCTGTGACCGAAGTTCGTCGTGAACTCCATGCCCGGGATCATGACGACGTCCGTCCGACGCGGATACGCGGCGTTCTGGCTCGTCGCGTTATGATCCGTCATCGCCAGGAAGTCGCAGCCCAGCTCTTCCATGATCCTCGCGTTATCCTCCAAAGTGTACGTGCCGTCGCTATGGTCGCTGTGCATGTGCAAGTCTCCCTTCAACCATCTCGGGGCCGCCAGATCGAATCGGATCGCGACCGTTACCGTGCAGCCCTGGGCCGGCACCTCGTACGCGTTGTGGAGCACCGCCCAGTCGCCCGCGTTCAGCTGCCCCGCGAGATAACCGGGGGTCGCCTTCTCCAATCCGACCGTAAACTGCTTGCGCGCGCCGCCGCTCCAGCCGCGAACTCGCGTCTCGTCCCGGAGCCCCAAGTCGATCGTCGCTTTACCTTCGCCCTCCGCCTTCACCGCGTAGCTTACTGTAACCGCCTCGACCCCCTCGGGCATCCGGAACGGGATTTCGATATAGGCGCTTTGCTCCTCGCGCGCGATATAACGCTCGAAGACTTGTTCCATCGACCGATTCCTCCTCATCTGTATAACAGCGCTTACATGAAACGAACCGGTCCGTGACGTCGTTGATTCCGGCGTACGACGTCGAGCGAATCGTTAAACCGATTTAATCGAAGCCCGCGTTACTTTGCCGCATCCATTCGCCGAGCGTCGAATTCGCCGCCCCTCTCCCTCGAGGAGGCCGCCCCTTCAGCGGGGCGCCTGCTCGGGCGCGGACGCGGTCGACCCTCTGCGAATCAATCGAGGGTCGAGCACGACCCGCTGCTTCGCTTGCTTCTCCCCGTGAATCTCCTGCGTGATCAGATCGACCACTTCTCTTCCCAACTCCGGGATCGGCTGCGCGATCGTCGTCAGCGGCGGTTCCGCGAGCGACGCGATCAAGGTGTTGTCGAAGCCGACGACCGACAGCCGCGCCGGCACCGCAAGTCCCATCGCCCGGCACACCTGCAGGATGCCGATCGCGAGCAGATCGTTGCACGCGAAGACGGCCGTCGGCGGCTCGGTCAGCTCAAGCAGCTGCCGGGCCGCCTCCTTCCCGCCCTCGATATCGAAGGAGCTGATGCGGATCAGCGCCTCGTCGACGGCCAATCCCGCTTCCTCCAACGCTTTCTTGTACCCTTCCACGCGCTCCCGGCTGCTGGACACGCTCAGATTTTCCGCGATGACCGCGATCCGGGTATGCCCGAGCTCGACGAGATGGGACGCCGCGAGGTAGCCCCCGCGGAAGTCGTCGACCCGCACCGTGTCGACGGACAGGCGCCGGCTTTCCCGCGCGATCAACGCGACGGGCAGCCTCGCGTCGAGCAGCGACTTCACCGACTTGTCGCTCTGCATGCCCGTGGCGAGAATAATGCCGTCCACCCGCTTCTGCCGAAGCCAGGCGAGGTATTTCTCCTCTTTGTCCGCGTCGTTGTCCGTGCTGCAAATAACGACGTTATATCCCTTCTCGTGAGCGCGATCCTCGACGCTGCGCGCCACCTCCGCGAAGAACAGGTTGCCGAGATCGGGCAGCAGGAGCCCGATCGTGTTCGTCCGCTTCTTCGTCAGCGCCGACGCCACCAAGCTCGGCTGGTAGTCGAGCCGCTTCATGACGCTCCGGACGTGCTGCCGCGTCTTGTCGCTGATTCTTCCCGTTTCGTTAATGACCTTGGACACCGTGGCGATCGATACGCCCGCTTCCTTCGCCACGTCATAAATCGTTGCCATCCGTTATCTACCTCGTCGTCGCCGTCGTTCCGGTCGATTTTCCTACTATTGTACCAGAAAAGCGGGCGCCGATTAGTACCTGGCGACGACCATTTTCTTGCGCGTGTAAAACTCTACCCCGTCCTTGCCGTTCGCGTGAAGGTCGCCATAGAACGATTTCTTGTAGCCGGAAAACGGGAAAAACGCCATCGGCGCCGGCACCCCGACGTTCACGCCGAGCATCCCCGCGTCGATCGACTCGCGGAACTGCCGAATCGCCCGCGCGTCGTTCGTGTACAAGCACGCCCCGTTCGCGAATTCCGATTCGTTCGCGAGCGCGACGGCGTCGTCCAGCGTCTCGACCCGGACGATCTGCAGGACGGGAGCGAAAATTTCGTCGTTCCAAATTGTCATCCCGGCGCGCGCATGGTCGAAGATCGTCGGGCCGAGGAAGTAGCCGGGCTCCGACGCCCTCGCATGCTCCCGCCCGTCGAGCGCCAGCGTCGCGCCTTCCTGTACGCCCGCCTCGATGTACTGCACCGTCCGCGCCTTATGCGCCTCGCGGATGACCGGCCCGAGGAAGACGCCGGGCTCCATCCCGTCGCCGACGGATAGGGCTCGCGCCGCCTCGACGAGCTTCTCGACCAAGGCGTCGCCGACGCCGCCGACCGCGACGACGACGGAAGCCGCCATGCAGCGCTCTCCGGCCGAGCCGAACGCGGCGCTCGTAATTTCTTTTACGGCAAGACTTAGGTCGGCGTCCGGCAGCACGATCGAATGGTTTTTCGCCCCGCCGAGCGCCTGAACCCGCTTGCCTGCCGCCGCCGCGGACGTATACACGTACTCGGCCACCGGCTGCGACCCGACGAACGAGATCGCCGACACGTCGGGGTGCTCCAGCAGGCCGTTCACGACGTCCCGCGCCCCGTGCACGACGTTGAACACGCCGGCCGGCAGCCCCGCCTCGGCGAACAGCTCCGCGAGCCGGTTCGCCGTGAGCGGCGTCCGCTCCGACGGCTTCAATACGAACGTATTGCCGCAAGCGATCGCGAGCGGAAACATCCAGCACGGCACCATCATCGGGAAGTTGAACGGCGTGATGCCCCCGACGACGCCGACCGGGTACCGGTACATCGCCGATTCGATGCCGGTCGCGATGTCGGGCAGATGGCTGCCCATCAGAAGCGTCGGCGCCCCGGCGGCGAATTCGACGCATTCGATGCCGCGCTGCACTTCGCCGTACGCTTCCGTGTAGCTTTTCCCGTTTTCGAGCGTTACGAGCTTCGCCAGCTCGTCCCAATGTTCGACCAATAGCTGTTGATATTTGAAAAGGATTCTAGCGCGACGCGGCACCGGCACCTTCTTCCAATCTTGGAACGCGTCCTTCGCCGCGCGCACGGCCGCGTCGAGCTCCGCCTTCGAAGACAGCGGCACCGTGGCGATCGTCTCGCCCGTCGCCGGATTCGGCACGTCGTCGCGAATCGTCGACGCCGACGGCGTCCATGCGCCGCCGATATAGTTCTGAATGTTCTGTATGGTCATCATCTCCCTACTCCTTCCCCCAACCGAGGATTTCGAATTTCCGGAGCGCTTCCGCCGTTACGGCCTCCATCGGCTTCGCGAACAGCTTGATGCGGTCGAACTCGGACGGACGCGCCTCCATCTCCTCCCGCAGCGTCCGCCCGAACGCCATGCGAAGCGCCGTGCCGATGTTGATTTTCCCGAATCTATGCCGGACGAGACGGCGCAGGTCTTCGTCCTTGACGCCGGTGGAGCCGTGCAGCACGAGCGGCGTCGCGCCGACGCGCGCCTCGATGGCGGCCAGCCGGTCGTAATCGATGCTCGCGCCTTGCGATTCCATCCGATGCACCGTGCCGATCGACACCGCCACCGCGTCCACGCCCGTCTCCGCGACGAACCTGCCGGCTTCGTCGGGGTCCGTGTATTCGTGCTTCAGCCCGAGCGACGGATCGCTGTAGCCGACCGAGCCGATCTCGGCTTCGAACGACACGCCCCGCGCCCGGGCGAGCGCCGCGATCCGCTTCGTCTCCGCGATGTTGTCCGCAAGCGGAAGCTGCGACCCGTCGAACATGACCGACGGATATCCGAACGCGATCGCCCGCTCGACGGTCGCGTAATCTTTGCCGTGGTCGAGGTGGACGCACACGGGCACGCTCGCCTCGCGCGCGATCGTCAGCAGCATCGGCGCCAACACCGCGAACGGCATGTGCGCGAGCGCGACGACGTTCGTCGACAGCATAACCGGCGCCCCGAGCCGTTCCGCGGCGCGCACGACCGCGATCGCGTCCTCGTAGCCGAAGACGTTGAACGCCGGCACCGCGCGCGGCCGCCCGGCCGCTTCCTCCACCATCTCCTTCATCGATGCGAGCATAGCGGTCAGATCCCCTCCGCCCGGAAGCGGTCGATGCGCGCCTGAATTTGCTCCGCGGTCGGCATCGCGTCCGAGCAGCTGTGGCTCGAGACGACGATCGACGCCGACGCGGCGCCGAACTCCTGGCAGCGCGGAATGTCCCAGCCGTTCATGATGCCGTAGATGAACGCGCCCGCGAACGAGTCGCCCGCCCCGAACGTCTTCACGACGTTCGCCGGGAACGTCGAGCCCTTGTACTCGCCGCCGTCCTTCGTATACGCCGTCGAGCCGTCGCCGCCGCGCTTGACGACGATAATGCTCGCGCCCTTGCCGAGCCAATGGTCCGCCGTCCATCTGTCGTCCTGCCGAAGCGGACCGACGGCCGTCTCCATCAGATCGAACTCGTCGCGGCCGCCGACGATGACGTCGCATTTCTCGGCGACGAGCCGACAATAGACGCCTGTCTCCGTCTTCGATTGCCACGTCCACGGACGGTAATCGATGTCGAACAATGTGACGACGTTATGCTTCTTCGCGTATTCGAGCGCGACGAACACCGCTTCCCGGGACGGGCTCTTCGCGAGCGCCGTCCCGGAGACGAGCATCGCCTTCGCGCTCGCGATATAGTCCTCGCTTACTTCCGACGGTTCCAGCTTCAGGTCCGCGACGTTGTCGCGGTACATTAAGATGCTGCATTCCGTCGGCGACTTGATTTCCGTGAACGCAAGGCCGGTGACGGCGCCGGTGCGGTCGACGTGGACATTTTCCGTATTGATGCCCGTGTCCTCTAAGTACTTCATAATGAACCGGCCGAACTGGTCGTTCGACACCTTGCCGATGAAGCCGGTGCGGAGCCCGAGCCTCGCGGACGCCACCGCGATGTTGGCGGGGGAGCCGCCGAGGTACTTCGTGAAGCTGAGCGTCTCCTCCATCGGCCGGTGAATTTCGTTCGCGTTCAGATCGACGCACAGCCGGCCGAGGCCGATCAGGTCGAGCGGACGGTTCGGTTCGAATGATAACAACGACATCGTACCCTTCCTCCTTCGCTTGCGATTTACTTCCGATTGCGGTCCGGGTTCATCAGCCACTCGTGGTCCGGATCGTTATGGAACTTCCACGTCCGCGTCGGACCGGCCATGACGTTCAAATAATAGACGTCGTAGCCCGGAGGCGCCGACACCGGATGATAGCCCTTAGGTACGAGCACGACGTCGCCGTCCTTCACTATAATCGTCTCGTCGAGCGACCGATCGTCCGTGTACACCCGCTGGATCGCGAAGCCGCGATCGGGGTCGATGCGGTGATAGTACGTCTCCTCGAGGAACGACTCCCGCGGCAGATCGTCTTGATCGTGCTTGTGCGGCGGATAGCTGGACCAATGCCCGTTCGGGGTGAACACCTCGACGACCAGCAGGCTGTCCGCTTCCTTCTGTTCGGGCAAAATGTTGTGAATGCGGCGCTCCATCTCCCCGTAGCCGCGCTGCTCGACGCCGACGTCGCCGGGCGCGATCAGCCGGGCCGGGAACGATCCCTTGCCGGGCGCCGTGCAGACGGCGAGCTCGAGCCGCGTCAGCGCGGTCGCTTCGAATCGATCTCCGGAAGGCACATAGACGGCATAGGGCGCCGTCCCCTCGAACACGGACATGCGCTCCCCGATGCCGGCGAACTCCGCTTCCTTCGTCCGCACGTCGGCTTGGCCGCTTACGAGCACGAGACACGCTTCCCGGTCGCCCGTGTCTCTGGTCAATCGCCCGCCGGCTTCCAGCGTAAATACCTCGAAGCCGACGTACGTCCAGCCCGCGCTTTCCGGCGATACGGCGACGACGCGGCCTTCCGCGTCCGGCGCGCCGCTCGGAACGGTCAGCTTCGTCATCCGGCGACGCCTCCTTGCTCCGCCTTGGACGCGATCCCGCTCAGGTACGCGATCGCCTTCTCCGCGTAAGCGTTCGGTTCGGCCACGGCGGGATCCTGCTCCGCTTCGATGATCATCCAGCTGTCGTAGCCGACGGCGAACAGCCGATCCAAAATCGGCGCGAAGTCGATCGCCCCGTCTCCCGGCACCGTGAACACTCCTTGAATGACCGCATCTTGAAAACGAATCCCCTCGCCCCGCACCCGCTCGAGCACGTCTTGCCGCACGTCTTTCAGGTGGACGTACGCGATCCGGTCCGCGTGCTTGTTCAGCACCGCGAGCGGATCCGCGCCGCCGTAAAAGGCGTGCCCCGTATCGAATAACAGGTGCACGAGCTCCGGATGCGTCGTCGCCATAAGCCGGTCGATTTCTTCGGGTTTCTCGACGATCGTTCCGATATGGTAGTGATAGACGAGCTTCATCCCGTATTCCCGGCAGATGCGGCCCGCTTCCTCCAGCCCTTCGACCATCGCGTTCCATTCCTCGTCGGTCGGCGGGATCACGTCCTTCACGCCGGCCGGCCGGCGCGGATCGCCGGTGATCGAGCCGCCGAGCTCGCACGTGACGACGACCTCGCTGCCCATCTCGCGCAGAAACTCGACGTGGCGTCGATACGCCGCCAGCTCCTCCTCGCGGCGCGAGCGGTCGGAGAACAGCACGCCCTTCCACTGCGACGTGAGCCGGATGTTCCGCTCGGCCAACCGCGCCTTGAGCTCCGCGGGATCCTTCGGGAACTTGCGGCAGTTTTCCGTGGCGCGAAAGCCGAGTCGTTCGAAGTCGTTCAGCAAATCCTCGAACGTGTAATGATCGCCGAGCGCCAGCACGTCCTCGTTCACCCAGTTGATCGGCGAGATTCCCAGTTTCCATTCCGAAAATGACGGCATCGCCATCGCGCGTTCCTCCTCTTTTTCCAATACGAGCCTTCCGCTTAGTACAACGTCCTCGCCGTCTTCATCCGCTCCGTCCACGCCTCCCGCGACGCCAGCACCTTCTCGTCCGTCGAAACCTCCGCCGCGTCGACGCGCCACCACGAGCCGTAGCCGTCGGTGTTCGTACCCGGCAGGACCGGGATATGGATGAGCGTCGAGACCGCGTCCCGCTTCGCGCTTTCGAGCGCCGCCTTCAGCTCGTCGACGGTCGTCGCCGTGTACGCCGAGACGCCCATGCTGCGGGCATGCGCGGCGAAGTCGATCGGCAGGTAATCGCCGGACAAGGCGCCGGTATCCGCGCTGCGATAACGGAACTCGTTGCCGAAGCCGTCGCTGCCGTTCGCGCGCTGCAAGTTGTGAATACACTGGAAGCCGTGATTGTCGAGCAGCAGCACGTTGATTTTCCGGCCTTCCTGAAGGCTTGTGATCAGCTCGCTGTGGAGCATCAGGTAGCTGCCGTCGCCGACGACCGCGTACACGTCCCGATCCGGCTCCGCAAGCTTAATGCCGAACGCGCCGGCCACCTCGTAGCCCATGCAGGAGAAGCCGTATTCCATGTGGTACGTCTTCGGCTTCGCGCTCCGCCAGAGACGGTGCAGATCGCCCGGCAGGCTGCCTGCCGCGCATACGATGACGGCGTCCTCGCCGATCGCTTCGTTGATTTCGCCGAGCACGCGGGTTTGGGAGAGCCCTTCCGGCAGCTCCGCGGCATAGAGCCGATCCACTTCCCGGTCCCATTCCCCCTTCAGCGTGCGCAAGGCATTCTCCTCATAGGAGGCCCGGTAGCCTCGCCCCGCAAGCGACGGAGTCAACGCCTCGAGCGCCGCCTTGACGTCGGCCAGAAGCGCGAGCGCGTCAAGCTTCACGGCGTCGAAGCCGGCCACGTTCACCGAGATGAAGGCCGCGTCCGAGCGGAAGGCGGTTTTCGAGGCAGTCGTGAAGTCGGCGAAGCGCGTGCCGAGGCCGATGACGACGTCCGCCGCCTTCGCCAGCGCGTTGGCCGCGGAAGAACCGGTGACGCCGATCGCGCCCATGTAGAGCGGGTGATTCCACGGAACGGCGCTCTTGCCCGCCTGCGTCTCGGCGATCGGGATGCCGAACGCCTCGGCGAACGCGAGCGTCTCCGCGGCGGCCAAAGAATAGTGGACGCCGCCGCCGACCACGAGCAGCGGCTTCGCGCTTGCGGCGATCCGCGCGACCGCCTCGGCGAGCGCCTCGCGCGACGGCTGCCGCCGTTCGATGCGGTGGACGCGTTTCCGGAAAAATTCCTCCGGATAATCGTACGCCTCCGCCTGCACGTCCTGCGGCAGCGCGAGCGTCACCGCTCCCGTCTCCGCCGGGTCCGTCAGCACGCGCATCGCGTGGATCGCCGACGACATGAGCTGCTCCGGCCGAGTGATGCGGTCCCAATATTTGCTGATCGGCTTAAAGCAATCGTTCGCCGACACCGTGTAATCCATCGGATGCTCGACTTGCTGCAGCACCGGGTCCGGCTGCCGCGTCGCGAAGATGTCGCCGGGCAGGAAGAACGCCGGAATGCGGTTGACCGTCGCCGTCGCCGCCGCCGTCACCATGTTGAGCGCGCCCGGTCCGATCGAAGAGGTGCAAGCGTAAATTTGCAGTCGGTTGCGCTGCTTCGCGAAGGCGACCGCCGCGTGCGCCATCCCTTGTTCGTTCTTCCCCTGGATGTAAGGCAGGCCGTTCTCGCTTCGCTCGAGCGCCTCGCCGATGCCGGTGACGTTGCCGTGTCCGAAGATGCCCATGACGCCGCAGACGAACTTATGCTCCTCGCCGTCGATCGACACGTATTGCCGATCCAGGAACCGGAGCAGCGCCTGCGCCATCGTAAGCCGTACCGTCGTTCCCATGTTCTTCACTCCTTCATTCGATTGTCGCGGTTGGTTTGGGGTAACCGCTTAACCTAACGTCAAAAAAACATCATTCGATCTCCGACAGCTTCACGGGCCGCCCTTCGAGCAGCGAACGCTTCGCGGCGCACGCGATGCGCTCCGCCTGCAGCGCGTCGTTGCCGTCGACCGGCGTCGGCTTCCCTTCGAGGACGCTTCGCACGAACGCTTCCGTCTCCGCCTTGTACGCCTGCTGATAGCGCTCCAAGAAGAAATGCTTCGGCTTATCGCCGAACACGCCTTCCGCGGTGCTCCATTCCGCCGAATGGTCGAAGTCGTTCTTCACCGTGACCATGCCCTTCGAGCCGAACACCTCTACCCGCTGATCGTACCCGTAGGCGGCCGAACGGCTGTTGTCGATCGTGCCGATCGCCCCGTTCGCGAATGTAAGCGTTGTCACCGCGGTGTCGATATCGCCCAATCGGCCGATCTCCGGATCGACCAGAACGGCGCCCTTCACGTACACCTCTTCCACTTCGCTGCCGGACAAAAACCTCGCCATGTCGAAGTCGTGAATCGCCATATCGAACAGCAATCCGCCCGACACGCGGATGTAATCGTACGGCGGCGGGCTCGGGTCCCTCGACGTAATGCGAACGACATGCGGTTCGCCAAGCGCGCCGCCGCTTACCAGCTCGCGCACCTTGCGGAAATTCGCGTCGAAGCGCCGGTTGAAGCCCGTCTGCAGCAGCACGCCGCATCGCCCCACGACGTCCATCACCCGCTTCGTCTCCTGGACGTCGAAGCTGACCGGCTTCTCGCAGAAAATATGCTTGCCCGCGAGCGCCGCCTTCTCGATCATCTCCACATGCGTATCGGTCGACGAGCAGATGAACACCGCTTCGACTTCCGGATCGTTCAGCACGTCTTCATACTTCTCCGTCGTCTTCGGTCCGCCGATGTCCCGGACCCATTGCTCTTGTCCGCGGATGAATAAATCGGACACGATATGGAGTCGCGCCGACTTCATCCCGGCCAAGTTTTCGGCGTGCAGCTTGCCGATGCGGCCCGCGCCGATCACGCCGATGTTCAACGTCTTCAATGGGAGCTCTCCTTTGCATAAATATGTGCCGCGCTCGGAATCATACATAACGCCTCGTATAGGGTAAGCGCTTAACTTACTTCATTTGGATTATAACACGGGATTCAAGGCGCGACTAGACGGAAAGTGGAAAATGTTGTCGCGCAGTCGGAGTTGCTCCGACGATTCCGCCTCCGCGCGGCCAGGCGCGAGCTGTAGTCGGAGTTGCTCCGACGATTCCGCCTCCGCGCGGCCAGGGCCGGGCTGTAGTCGGAGTTGCTCCGACTATTCCGCCTCCGCGCGGCCAGGCGCGAGCTGTAGTCGGAGTTGCTCCGACTATTCCGCCTCCGCGCGGCCAGGGCCGGGCTGTAGTCGGAGTTTTTCCGACTAATTCGCTTCCGCGGGGCCAGGGGCGAGCTGTAGTCGGAGTTGCTCCGACTAATTCGCTTCCCCGGGGCCAGGGCCGGGCTGTAGTCGGAGTTGCTCCGACTAATTCGCTTCCGCGGGGCCAGGGCCGGGCTGTAGTCGGAGTTGCTCCGACTAATTCGCTTCCGCGGGGCCAGGGGCGGGCTGTAGTCGGAGCTGCTCCGACTATTCCGCTTCCGCGGGGCCAGGGTCGAGCTGTAGTCGGAGTTGCTCCGACGATTCCGCCTCCGCGCGGCCCGCCGCGAGCTGTAGTCGGAGTTGCTCCGACTAATTCGCTTCCGCGCGGCCAGGGGCGAGCTGTAGTCGGAGTTGCTCCGACTATTCCGCCTCCGCGCGGCCCGCCGCGAGCTGTAGTGAGTTGCTCCGACGATTCCGAAACGGCACTCCTCCTCCACATAAGCGGGAGCTTTTCCCGTTCACGCAAAGAAGCCGCTCGATCCGTTCAACGCACGGACGGCGGCTTCTCATGTATGTTTCATTTCGTTTTCACTAAAATTTTCCGAATGCTGTCCCCCGAAAGATGATACTTCCGCTCGAGCTCCGAGACGGTCCATCCGCTCGCGTGCCGGCGGCTGATCTCCTCGTTGCGCTCGGCGATCTGACGCCTCGCGCCGCTCAGCTCGCCCCATCCGGCGCGCCGTTCGGCGTTCTTAGGAATGTACACCAATTCGCCTTGCACGAACTGCTGCAGCTCCCTCAAGAGACGCGGGGGAAGCACGTCCTTCGCGTTCTTGTATTGTACGGGGTTCGCCCTCCCTTAAGTAAAGCGAAAAAACCGTGGATGCTTAGCCTCCACAGGTACGGCGGTGCTCCAAGTTATATGGAAGGGAGGCCGAAGCCTCCCCCGTTATAAGGCGATCCTCGTCGTTAGACGAAGATCACCTCTGTTTGGTTTACCACACCGATCAACCCCTTTCCTTCTTTTTCGTCGGGCCCGACTTCTACATCATAACCCGAACGCCCGATTTCGAAAAGGGAAAGAATTCCTATACCTATTCCTTCCCGGCGAACGCGAAATACAGCGGATAATGCGCCTCGCACCTCGGGTTGAAGCCGACGCCGCAGCTCGGGCACGCGTATCCGCACGCGAGGTACGCGTCGATCGTCAACTCCTCGCCGCAGCCGCCGCACAGCACCGCCTTCGTCCGGCGGTCGCCGCTCTCCCATCGGAGCGGCGGATGGCCGGCCGCCTCCTCGTGACAATAATAACAGCCGTAATACTTGTCGCAGCACTTGAACTTGATCGCGATGACGTCCGTCGGCCCGCGGTAATGCTTGCACCGCGTCTCTCCGTCGACCGCGCCGATGGCGATCGGCCTCATGCGTCGGTCCCCCGCGGCGCCTCAGGGAACGCGGCTTCGACTTCCGCGCGCGTCGGCATGCCGGCCTGCGCGCCGAAGCGCGTGACGGACAGCGACGCCGCCCGTACGGCGAACGCGAGCGCGTCCTCGGCCGGCTGGCCGGAGGCGATGCCGAAGGCGAACGCCGCGTTCAGGCAGTCGCCCGCCCCCGTCGTGTCGACGGGGGTGACGCGCGGCGCCGGCGCGACGACGAGCCGCCCGTCCAAGGCGGTCGCGGCACCGCGGCTCCCGAGCGTCACGACGAGGCGGTTGCCGTACCGCGCCTCCCAGCGCTCGATCGCCGCGGCCAGCGACGCGTCGTCTTGGACGGCGCCCGCATCGGATTCGCCGACGAGCGCGGCGAACTCCGTCTCGTTCGGCGTCACCCAGTCGGCGAGCGCGATCAGTTCGTCCGGCAGCGCCTTCGCCGGGGCGGGGTTCAAGATCGCCGCGACGCCGGCGGCGCGGGCGATCGCGAGCGCGCGCTCGACGGCGGGCAGCGGATTTTCGAGCTGCACGAGCAGCAGGTCGGCCGCCTCGATGATCGCGCGCGACCGTTCGATCGCGTCCGGCGACACGTGCGCGTTCGCGCCCGGGACGATGACGATGCAGTTATCTTCGGGCGTGTGCAGGATCGTGGCGGTGCCGGTCGGCACGCCGGGCAGCCTGGCGACCGCGTCCGTCTTGACGCCGGCTTGGCCCAGCCCGTCGATCAGCTGCGAGCCGAAGGCGTCGTCGCCGACCGCGCCGATCATCGCGACGTTCGCGCCGAGCTTGCCGCAGCCGACCGCCTGGTTCGCCCCCTTGCCGCCGGGGATGTAGTGGATCGCTTCGCCTTCGATCGTCTCTCCGACGCGAGGCATCCGGCGGGAGGAGACGACGAGATCCATGTTCAGGCTCCCGACGACGACGATGTTCGGCGTCTTCATTCCGTCCGCGCTCCCCCGGCGATCTTGCGGAACAAATCCCGGAAGATCGGGTCGCGGTGCAGATGGCGGACGTACCGAATCGGATGCCGGGTCGGATCTTGAATCCAGCGGCCGTCGTCCGAGATGCGCGGGCTCGGCGCCAGGTAGCTGGGCGCCCAGTCCGGGTTCGCCAGCCAAGCGATCGTCGAGATGTCCCAGATGACGCGCGTATAGGCGTAATGGTCTTTCGCGCAGTTCTTATACGTTTCGTACAGGTACTCGCCGATCGGGCCGGAATCCTTGACGTAATCTCGAATTTCCGAAAGCGACGTGTGCAAATGCGACGCGACGCCCATGCACGGTACCAAGACGACCGGGGCGCCGCAGTCGAAGACGACGCGGGCGGCGGGAACGTCTTGGTACAGGTTAAACTCCCTCGTGTCCGGCCATGAGAAAGCGTGTCCGCCCAGCCAAACGACGACGATGCGGCCTGCGATCGACGGCTCCATCCGGATCGCCGACGCGACGTTCGTAATCGCGCCGATCGCGACGACGTACAGCGGATCGGACGGGTCGCTCGCGAGCGCCCGTTCGACGAGGTCGCTGGCGGCCTCGCTTTCGACGAAGCCTTCCTCCTTCGGCAAATACGACGTCGAGCCGCGGTAAACGGGCACGTCTTCTCTGCCGAGGAGCGGCAATATTTTCAATATTTCTTGGTAGCTCTTCTCCATGCCGTCGGCGGGTCCCGTCGACAGCTCGTTGAAGAACGGCGCGGCGTACAGCGCTTCGACGGCGACGCTGTCCGGCGACGTAAGCGCGTATGTAACGGCGAACTGGTCGTCGATTTCGTTGAACGTATCGGTATCGAGCACCATCCGGATCTTCCTTCCGGGGTGTCGCAGATGGCGGATCAGCCGTTCTTCGTCGATCGCGGGATAAGTCGTCATACGTAGTCCCTCCGTATCATGATTTGGTCCGTTTCCTTCTACATCATAAATAAAAACGGACCGTTACGGTATCACGAATCGGTCCTTTTATTGTATGATTTGGCTATGACGTTCCGATGGAGGGATCAGAGATGGAAGCGACGCTGGATTTCCTGTTTCGCGTCGATCGGCGCGCGGAGGAGACGATTCCGTTCCACCGGCACCGGTGCTACGAGCTCGTCTACTATGTCGCCGGCGAGGGATTGACGCGGATCGGGCGGCGCGAATGGGCGTACCGACCGGGCGACTTCGCGCTCGTGCGGCCGCATACGCTGCACGACGAGCGGCGAACCGCCGCGGCCGACGTCGTCTGCGTCGGCTTCGCGCTGCCGGAGTCGGCCTTGCCGCCGCTGCCCGAGGGCGTCTTCCGCGACGCCGGGGCGGAGCCGCTGCTGCCGCATCTCGCGCGGATGCTCGAGGAGCTGCAGGGGCAGCGCCCCCGCTTCGGCCGCATGCTCGACTTGCTCGCAAGCCAGCTCGCCGTCGAGCTCGAGCGCCGGCTGCCGGCCGAGGCGCCGCCGGCGGCGGAGGACCCTTTTCAATATACGCTGAATTATATGAACGAGCACTTCTCGCAGAAGATCGACTTCGCCTCGTTGTCCGCGCTCGCCGGCTACAGCTACGACCGATACCGGCATCTGTTTAAGGAGCGCACCGGCTTTTCGCCCGGCCAATACGTCGTCAACAAGCGGCTGGAGCACGCCTGCAAGCTGCTGCGGCAGACGGGCTTGTCGGTCTCCGCCGTCGCGATGGAGTGCGGCTTCTCGAACGACGCGCAGTTCTGCAGCGTCTTCAAGCGCGAGCAGGGCATGACGCCAGGACAATACCGCGAGCGTGGCCTCGAGGGGTCGCCGGCGCATGCGACGTAGTTCGTCCGGCGCCGCGGCATGTTCGCGCTAAGCGCCGGGCTTTCCCGACTGACGCTGATTCCCACGCGAATTGCACTGCGATGCAGCACCTATTGCACCATGACGATCCATAATTTGCACTATCGCGCAACACTTCCCCATCCGTATCGTCCGACCGACTCCCGTTCCCCCGTGGATTGCACCATGATGCAGCACTTATTGCACCATGACAATCTATAATTTGCACTATCGCGCAACACTTCCCCATCCGCATCGTCCACCAAACTCCGTCCCCCCGCAAATTGCACCATGATGCAGCACTAATTGCACCATGGCGGTTCATATTTTGCACTATCGCGCAACACTTCCCCATCCGCATCGTCCGCCAGACTCCTGTCTCCCCGCGAATTGCACCATGATGCAGCACTTATTGCACCTTAGCGGTCCATATTTTGCACTATCGCGCAACACAGCAGCTCTTTCCCGCCCCCATTTCCCAACTGAAAAGGGGAGCGTTCCACCATTTTGAATTTGTCGTTAACTCAGGAGAACCGTCGGGCCGATTCTCCTGAATTGGCGCGGGCTCGGCGTTTGCGTTCTTCCTGAGTTAAGGCAAAAATAAAAACCGATACCCCCCATTGGTATCTCCTTATGCGACGGATCCCGGAAACACAAAGAAACAGGGGCTCGTTACGCAAAAAAAAAGCGGAGGCCGAAGCCCCCGCTTATGTTTCCGCCCCCATCAGCCGCTCCGGATTTAAAGCGAGCAGTTCGTCGACGACGAATCGCCCGTCCTTGCCGATCAGCGCGTCGTCGAAGTAGATTTCGCCGCCGCCGTGTTCGGGACGAAGCAGCAAGACGATATCCCAATGAATCATCGAACGGTTCCCGTTGTCGCATTCCTCGTACGCGTTGCCGAGCGCGAAGTGGACGCTGCCGCTGATCTTCTCGTCGAAGCCGACGTCGTTCATGATCCGGTCGACGTACGGATTGACGCCGATCGCGAACTCGCCGACGTACCGCGCGCCCTCGTCGACGTCGAGAATGTCGAAGAGCTTCGCGTCGTTGTCGCTGGACGCTTCGACGATGCGGCCGCCCCGGAACGTAAGCGACAGCCGGTTGAACGTATGCCCGCGGTATGAGGTCGGCGCATTGAACAGAACCGTGCCGTTGACCGAATCCCGCACGGGCGCCGTGAACACCTCGCCGTCCGGCAAATTAACTTTCCCGTCGCAGGCGATGCCCGGAAGTCCCCGGATCGAAAACGACAAGTCCGTCCCCGGCGCGACGACCCGAACGCGATCCGTTCGCTCCATCAGCGCGGCGAGCGGCTTCATCGCTTCGGACATGCTGCGGTAATCCATCGTGCACGTCTTGAACAGGAAGTCCGTGTACGCCTCCGTGCTCATGCCGGCCAGTTGGGCGTACGCCTTCGAAGGATAGTTGAACAGTGTCCACCGCTTCCGATGCGTCTCGTCCTTCACCGGCCGCATCGCCCGCTGATAGGCGTTCCGGCGCTCCGCCGGGATGTCGGCGTATTCGGCGACGTTTTCTTCGCCGAGCACGTGCACGACCGCGTCCATGTCCTTCATGCGGGCCAGCTTGTAGGAAGCTTCCGCCTCGAACTGGGCGTCCGTTCCGCCGATCTGGAGCTTCCGGAGCACCGAGTAATCCGTAATTTCGACGAACGCGAGACCGCCGGCGCGGTGAACTTCTTCGACGAACGCCGAGACGGCGCCCATATCCTTCACGTCGAGCGCGTCGATGAGCACCTTCTCCCCCGGCTGCACGTTCAGCGAATAGGTGACTACGGCGCGGGCCAAAGATTTCATACGCGGATCTATCATAAGGAACATCCCCTTTTCTTCTAGTCATCAACGACGCAACTTCCCCATTGTAGCGGAAGCGACCCGCGAAGTCTCCATCCAAGTTGGTTGGTTCTCGAACCAACCAAGTGATAAGATAGAGCCATCATCGAAAATGGGAGCCCCAGCATGCGACCGAACCTGCATTGGAAGCCCGACCGCGCCTCGAGCGCGGGGCTCGCTCGGCAAGTCGTCGAACATCTCAAAGGGAAAATCGCGCGCGGCGAATGGACGGCGGGGACGAAAATTCCGCCCCAACGCGCGCTCGCCGAAGCGCTCGGCGTAAACCGCAGCACCATCGTCGCCGCCCTGGACGAACTGACCTCTCTCGGTCTGCTCGAGGGCAACCGCGGCGGGGGCACGCGCGTCGTCAACACGACCTGGGGCCTGCTGACCGCGTCCGCGCCGCCGAAGTGGAACGAATATGTCGCTTCCGGGCTGTACGAGTCCAATCTGCACATCGTGCAGCGCATCAATCAGCCGCCGCCCGGCCTCATCCGCCTCGGCTCCGGAGAACTCGCTCCTTCGTTGCTGCCGCAGGAGCAGACGCGGCGGCTGTTCGAGCGGCTCGCGGAACGCCCCGTCCCGCTCGGCTACGAGGAGCCGCTCGGCAATCTGCACCTTCGGGAGAAGCTCTCCGAATGGCTGCGCGTTCGCGGCGTCGAGGCGTCCCCGTCTTCGATCCTCATCGTCTCCGGCGCGATCCAAGCGCTGCAGCTGATCTCGCTGTCTCTGCTGCGGAAGGGCGACGCCGTCCTGACCGAGACGCCCTCGTATCTTAACTCGTTGCAGGTGTTCCAGTCGGCCGGCATGCGGCTGAGAGGGCTGCCGATCGTAAACGGCGGTCTGCAGGCGGAGGCGGTGGCCGCCAGCCAGCGGCAGCTGAAGGCCGCGCTGCTCTACACGAATCCGACGTTCCACAATCCGACCGGCGCGACGCTCGACGCGCGCGGACGCGAGGCGCTGCTCCGGGTATGCGAGCGGGAGCGCCTCCCCGTCGTCGAAGATGACGTGTATCGAGAGCTGTGGCTCGACGCGCCGCCGCCGCCGCCGATCAAGTCGATGGACCGCCAAGGCACGGTCCTGTACCTCGGCAGCTTGTCCAAGACGCTCAGTCCCGGTCTTCGCATCGGCTGGGTCGTCGGCCCGGAGCCCGTCGTCGGCCGGCTCGCCGACGTCAAGATGCAGACCGACTACGGCGCCAGCTCGCTCTCGCAATGGGCGGCGGCGGAGTGGATCGGCGGCGGGCTGTACGACAAACACGTCGCGACCGTGCGCGGCGAGCTCCGCGGACGCAGAGAAGAGATGCTTTCGCTGCTGCGCGAGCATCTCTCCGGACTCGCCTCCTGGACCGTCCCGGAAGGAGGCTTCTATATTTGGTTGACGCTTGCGCCCGACGTCGCCGTCGACGCCGGACGGCTGTTCGACGACGCGCTGCGCCGGGGCGTGCTGCTGAATCCCGGGTTTCTCTACGACCGGGGAGACGCGCGTTCGCTGCGCCTATCCTACGCGTACGCCTCGACCGAGGAGCTCGATCGAGGCGTGCGGACGCTCCGAGATTTATTGCGCGGCCGTTAATTCGACCGCATAGATCGAATGCGCCTTCAAGCGCAGCGACAGCGCCCCGCTTCCCTCCGTCGCGGCCTCGAACCGCCGGCTGACGACCGCCTCCGGCTCGAACACGTCGTTGACGAGGTCGATGCGGTCTCCCGCGATTTCCCGTACGACCGCGCCGGGCGCTGCTTCGAAGCCGTTCGCGCGCAGCTCCGCGTCGACGTCCTCGAGCGAGCGGTTCACGACGAGGGCGGTCAGCTTGCGTCCGTCCCGGCTGATGCAGCAGACGACGTCGAGCGTCGGCAAGCCGTCCGTCGGCACGCCCCACGCGTGCTTCGGCGCGTCGAACGTATCGCAGCTCAGCTCGTGTTCCACGACCCGGGCGATGTCCGCGTTCGCGAACAGCTCGAGCGCATAATACGTCGGCGTGCCGTAGACGAGGTCGCCCTTGCCGCTCCAGCCCGGCACGCGCCCCTTCTTCTGGTCGGCGTAGTTGTCGCCGACCCGGATGCAGCCGCCGAGCCAACCGTTCACGAGGTCCGAGAAGCTGCCGATCTCCACGATGTCGCAGCTGCGAATCATCTCGTTCAGGTTCGCGGCGTTCGCGACGGCGGCCTCCAGCGTATGCTCGTTCGGCAGCCCTTGGCGAATCGTGTTCGGGTAGTACATCGTGTTGTACTCCGTGATCGCCAGCTTCACGTGCCGCGCCTTCTCGCTGCTCCGAATCGCGTCCGCGGCTTGGCGAATCGCATATCGCGACACCTCGGGATAGCTGACGATCGCGCGGAACTTCTCCTCCGCCGGCGCGCGCTCGGCGGCGTCTCTGCCCGGATACCCGTACGTGGAGTAATGCTGGTAAATATGCATCGTGAGGTAATCGATATGCTCGCCGGCGATGTCGAGCACCGTCCGGTTCCATGCGTCGTCCGTATGGCCGCAGCCGAGCAGGACGAGCTCCGGGTCGACGGCCTTCATCCCTTTCGCGAAAGCGACGAGGCGATGCGCGTACTCCTCCGCGTCGCAATGCCCGACCTGCCACGGACCCCACACCTCGTTGCCGATCTCCCAATATTTCGCCCGGAACGGTTCGACGCGGCCGTGCGACGCCCGCAGCGCGCCGAGCGGATCGGTCTCGGCGTCCGCGTTGCAATACCGAATCCACTCCGCCGCTTCCTCGGGCGTGCCCGAGCCGTCGTTCACGCAGATAAGCGGTTCGACGCCGAGCCGTTCGCAAAACTCCAAAAATTCGATCGTGCCGAAATATTTATCCGCCTGGTGATCCCATGCTTCGTTCATGACGTTCGGACGTTCGTAGGCCGGTCCGACCCCTTGCCGCCAATGGTACGCGCTGATGTAGTTGCCGCCGAGCCGCATCATGCCGGCGTTCAGCCGCTTCGTCATCTCGAACACGTCCGGCTTGACGAGGCCGACATGATCCTCCGGCAACAGCGACACGTGATCCAGCCACAGCGCGCCGGTCGAGATCGAATCCTTCCACGTCTTCTCCTCGGAGCTGATCGTCAAGCGGAACTCGGCGTCGGCGCTCGCGGCGGAGACGCGGATCTCGGTCTTATACTCCCGCCAGTCGTGGCTCTCGATCGCGACCTCGGCTTCGCCGAGCGTCTTCCCCGTGATGCGGTCCACGATCGCGAGCCGCAACGATTCGATCTCCCTCGTCGCCCGAGCGAACAGCTTCGCCTCGTAACGAATGCCGCCGCGGACGGAGACGCGCTGCGCGATTCCCGCGTAACACCGGTCGTCGCTTGCGATTCGAATTTTCTGGCTGTGGCCGGAGTGTCGCGGCGCCGGCGGCTCCAACGAGAACGCCGTATTTTTCCCGTTCGTGATCGGCATCCATTCGCCGGAGACGCCGGGGGCGAATTCCGCCTCCTTTTCGAAATCCATAGTCTTCAAGGGGAACGCCAACATCGCATCCATATGGTCGCGGATATCCTCGACGAAATGGCCGAACAGGAACGGTTGTATCTCGCCCTTGCGGACGCGGTCGCCATGGATGACCAGCTTCGCATGATTCGCCAATCGGTTTCAGTCCTCTCCGTAATTTCTTTACCCTTTGATCGAGCCGATCATAACGCCCTTCACGAAATGCTTTTGCACGAACGGGTACATGATCAGCACCGGAATGCTCGCGATAATGATGAGCGCGTATTTGATGCTCTCGGCGAGAAGGAGCTTCTCGGTCATGCCGAACGAGGAGCCGCCTTCGTCGAGGTAGCTGCTCTGGCTGATGATCAAAATTTCGCGCAGCACCAGCTGCAGCGGATACAGCGCGTCGTTGCGCAAATAGATGAGCGCGTTGAAGAACGCGTTCCAGTGCCCGACGGCGTAAAACAGCACCATGACGGCGATGATCGGCTTCGACAGCGGCAGGATGATATGCGTCAGCATCCGAACGTTCGAGCACCCGTCGATATGAGCGGCTTCCTGCACCTCCCACGGGATGTTCGACTGGAAATACGTGCGCATCACGATCAAGTTGTACGTCGCGATCGCGTTCGGCACGAGGAGCGCCCAGACCGTGTTCACCATGCCGAGATCTCTCACGAGCAAATACGTCGGAATCAGCCCGCCGTTGAAAAACATCGTAAACGTGACGACGAACATAAAGACGTTGCGTCCGGGCAAGTCCCTGCGAGACAGCGGGTAGGCTGCGAGCGTCGTCAGGAAGATGTTCACGATCGTGCCCGCGAACGAATAGAACAAGGTGTTTTTATAACCGACCCACACCGCCCCGTAATTGAACACTTCGCGATAGGCGTCCAGCGTAAAGCCGACGGGCCACAGCCACATCTCTCCGTTCATGACCTGTCTCGGGTCGCTGAACGATGCGCTGAGGACGAAGAGCAGCGGATACAATACAATCAGTAAGATGACCGCCGCTACCGCGTTCACGCCGGCGTCGAACCATCGTCCGTCGTCGATGGCGCTCCGCGCGCGAACGGAAGCGGCGCTTCTCCGTTCGGTTACCATAGGCTCGTCTCCGCTTTCTTCCGAGCGTACCGGTTAATAAGCACCAGCAGGGCGAAGTTAATGACGGAATTGAACAAGCCGATCGCCGCGCTGTAGCTGAAGTCTCCTTGCAGAATACCGTTCTGGTATACGAACGTCTGAATGACGTCGCTGGCGTCCTTGTTCAAGCTGTTTTGCATCAGCAAGATTTTCTCGAAGCCGACGTTCATGAAGTGGCCGATATCGAGGATGAGCAGGATGACGATAATCGGGAAGATGCCGGGAAGCGATACGTGTCGAATGCGCTGCCACCGTCCCGCGCCGTCGATTTTGGCGGCCTCGTACAGCTGCGGGTTAACGCCGGCGAGCGCGGCGATATAAATAATGGACTGCCAGCCCATGTTTTGCCAAATGTTCGATCCGATGAAGACGGTCTTGAACCATTCCGCCTTCTCCAGGAACGCGACGGGCTCGATGCCGACTTCCTTCAGCGCGAAATTGACGAACCCGGCCTGCGGGTTGAGGAACAGTTGAAGCATGCCGACGATGACGACGACGGAAATGAAGTGCGGCATGTAAGTGACGTTCTGCAGCAGTTTCTTGTACCGTTCGCCTTTCATCTCGTTGATCAGCAGCGCGAGGAGGATCGGAATCGGAAACGCGAACAGGAGCGAGTAGATGCTGATCGAAACCGTATTCCATAACAACCGGCCGAAATAGTATGAAGAGAAAAATCGATCGAAGTTTTCGAAGCCGACCCATTCGCTTCCTGTAATGCCTCTTGCCGGGTTGAAATCTCTGAACGCGATTTGCAAGCCGTACATCGGCCCGTATTGGAACAAAATGTACCACGCCATCGGGATGAGCAGCATCAAGTATAAATCGTAGCGGGTGAACACTCTTTTGAACGTGCGCTCCACTGGCGTCCCTCCATTCCCGGCGGGTCCGGCGGCAAGGGAGGGCGGCCGAACCGCCGCGCCCCCCTGCCGTCGAAGTCGTCGCCGTTACTTCGTCTTGTCGTAAGCGTCTTGGTAAAACTTCTGAAGCTGCTCGAGATTCATCTTGTTCAGCGTACCGACGTATTCGCCCCACTTGTCGAACGAGAGGGCGCCGGTGACGAACTTGGCGGCGCTCTCGTCGACGAAGGCGTCGATGTCTTGCCGCAGCGTGTTGACTTCCTTCGCCGTCTGCTCGTCGAACATCGGCGCGCCGTAAATTTTGTCCGGCAGGTACGGATCGAGCGCTTCCTGCGCCGCCTGCACCTCCGGCGGATTGATCGCGGACGCGTTGTTCACGTTGACGTACTGCGGAGATCCCCCGCCCGGCCAAGGCGTGAATTGACCGATCGTCACCCCGGTGCCTCGCGGATCCGTCAGGATCGCTTCGGTATATTCCGGCTTCCCGTCCGGTTGGAAATCGAACGTTTCGCCTTCGATGCCGTACCGCATGAAGATCGAACCTTCTTCGCTGAAGAAGTAGTCGATCCAACGCATGGTCGCTTCCGGGTACTTGTTGACCGACGTGATCGCGAACGTGCCGAAGTCGCGGGCGACCGGGCTGCCGTTGACCATCCGGTCTCCGTTCGGTCCGACGAACGGGGCGATGCCCGCGTAATCTTCTTTCCGATTCACGAACGGGTCGCTCGCTTGGTTGAAGAAGTAGCCGAGTTTTCCTTCGCCCATCTTCGCCACGTAATCCGCGCCGGTATGCGTCAGCAGCTCCTGATCGATCAGCTTTTCCGAATACAGCTGATGCAGGAACTCGAGCAGCTGCTTGAACCGATCGTCCTCAATCCAGAGGTCGACCTTGTCGCCCTCGATATTGATGCGATATCCCATCTGGGTCTGCAAGCCGAACGAACCCGACATGCTGTTAATGAGATCCGGCAAATTCCAAGTCGACAGCGGAATTTCGTCCTGCTGTCCGTTGCCGTTCGGGTCCCCGTCGCGGAACGCGCGCAGCACCTCGACCACGTCCTCGTGCGTCTCCGGCGCCTCCAAATTGACGGCGTCGAGCCAAGCCATGTTCATCCAGTGTTTGTTCGTGCGAGCCGCCCCGAGCGTGAGGATGGCCGGCAGCGCATAAATATGGCCGTCCGGCGCCGTAATGGACGCCCGAATTTCCGGGTACTGTTCTAACAACGCGGTGATGTTCGGCGCGTACGAATCCAGTAAACCCTCGAGCGGAATAAGCATGCCGCTGCTGCCGTAGCGGATGGCCTCCAGCGGCGTTATCCCGGCTTTGTACAACGCATCCGGCAATTCGTTCGAAGCGAACAACAAATTTTTGCGTTCCGCGAAGCCTTCGTCGGGCACGTCCTCCCAGACGATGTCGATGCCCGTCATCTTCTCGTATTCTTTGAACATCAGCATGTCCTCGTAAGGACCGTTCGGCGGCGCCTTGCGCGCGAACATCTTGAGCGAAATCGGCTCGTTGACGATCGGGAACCCTTCCTTGTTCAGCAGTTCGCCTTCGGCGGAGCCGTCCCCGTTGCCCGCGCTCCCGCCTTCGCTCTGCGGCGCCGGCTCCGGCCCTTCGGCCGAGTCCGTGTTGCAGGCGAGCAGCGCCGTCGACATGAGGGCGACCGCCAGCGACACCGACAATCCCTTTTGCAACGTTTTCATACGAGCGACCTCCTTAAGGATTCATCTATTGTGTAACCGCTTTAATCTTACAAAACGCAAGGAAATGAAAGCGCTACAATATTTCCTAAAATACTACACGATTTTGCACGCGCTCCTTTGCGACCGGAAACAAAAAAGCGCGCCGCTCAGCGCGCTTCGCCATCTCCGCTCTCCCGCCGCTCCGGGCCGTTCGCGTAAGAGTTCGGCGTCATCCCTACGATGTCCTTGAATACTTTAAAAAAGTAATTATAGCTGGAAAATCCGACGTCCTTATAGAGATGTTTCATCTTCACGGTTCCTTGCCGGTGGCGGATCAGCTGCTTCGCCTGTTCGATGCGGACCTGATTCAAATAGTCCGTGAAGTTGACGCCCGCCTGCTGCTTGAACAGCCGGCTTAAATACGAGGCGGTGATGCCCGCATGCTCCGCCGCTTGCTCGAGCGAGATGTTCTCGCGGTATCGTTGACGTACGAACGATTTCGCCGCCTTCACGTACGCGGAGCCTCCTTCGTCGGACGAGTCCCTCGGAAGCTTGCCGAGCAGCGCATCGAACAGCGACAACGTCCAATTCCGGATATCGTCGAGCCGATCGGCCCGGCTCAGGTCGCTTCGCGTCAGGTAGGCGCCCTCGTAGAACGTCGCTTCTTTGCCCCCCGACTTCCTCCATACCTTCTCCGCTAAGCTCACGAGCTCCCCGACCGTCAGTTGGATCGATTGCACGGTCGCCCCGCGGCTTCGGATCGCCTCGAAGATGCCATGGATCAGCGACCTCGTCTTCGCCTCGTCGCCTTGCTCCAAAGCGAGCTGCAGCTCCCGCTCTTCGCCCAAACCGAGCGTGAAGGCCGGCTGTCGGCCGACGGCGGAACTCTCTACGTCGATCCACCGCAGCTGCTGCTTCTCCGCGAGCGAGCCGTCGGCTCGTTCGTAGACGGAGCGGACGCCTTCGACGTCGCGCATCGGCTGGAACGCGCCGAACACCGCTTTCACGTTCATGAGCGAGAGAAGCGAACGCTCGATGCGCTGCGTGCAGGCGTGGAGCCTTTGCCTCATCGCGTACTCGCTCTTCTCCCGATCGAACGAAAACAAAAATAGATATTTGCCTTGTTCGAGGTCCGAGACGATGCCGTTCAGCTCACCGAACTGCTGATGGCAGAGGTCCGCGACCGATCGCGACAGCTTCATCTTCTCCTGCGTGGCGAGCAGCTCGGTGAACAAGGCGTAATTCGCGAGCTGCATGACCCCGAGCATCAAATTGCGGGCGCCGATCGGCGACAAATTCGCGAAATATTGGATCGCCCGCCCGAGTTCCTCCTCGGTGCCGAGCGCCAAGTCCTTGGCATACTTCCGAGACAGCTCCAGATTCATCAGCTTCCAGTGTTTCTCCAAATACGTCTCTTCGCGCCGAAGCCGGTGGGACTGTTCGATTTCGTCTTTCACCTTCGCAAGCAGGGCGGTCAGGCCGGGCCCGTCCACTCGGTGTTTGAGCAAGTAATCGACGGCCCCGTGCCGAAGCGTCTCTCGGACGTAATCGTAGTTGTCGTAGCTGCTGAGGACGATGGTTCGAACGTCTCCCCCCAGCTCCGACAGCCGCTTGCACAGCGCGACGCCGTCCATGCCGGCCATGTGAATGTCCGCCAGGACGAGCTGCGGGGACAGTTCTTCGATGAGCGCAAGCGCCTCGAACCCGTTGCTCGCTTCGCCGACGATGTCGAAGCCGTGCCGCTCCCAGTCCACCAACCCCCGAATGTAATTTCGCGCCAACATTTCGTCGTCTACCAAAATCGTACGAATCATCGCGCCTCCGCCATCCTCTCCAACGGGATCGTTACGACCGCCTTCGTGAACGACCCGTGCCGGCTGTATAGGGACAGTCCGTACGCTTCGCCGTACACCATGCGGATGCGTTCGTGCACGTTCATGATGCCCATCCCTCCGCGCCTTACGTTGTCCTGCATCACGTCGGTGTCGAACGCTTTCGCGATTTGCTCCTCGGTCATGCCGACGCCGGTGTCCGCGACCTCGATCTTCATGCGGCCTTCCTCCCGATACGCGCGGATTTGAATCAGGCCGGGTTCGCCCAGCGGACTAATGCCGTGGTAGATCGCGTTCTCGACGAGCGGTTGCAAGATCAGCTTCAACACTTCGCGCTTCGAAAGCTCCGGTTCGATATCGTAATGAATGTCGAATTGATTGACGAACCGGTAGCGCTGAATGTTGACATAGCTTTTGACATAATCGAGTTCTTCCTGCAGCGTCACGAATTCGCGGGTGTTGCCGAGAACGCCTCGCAGCAGATCGGTAAGCGACGTCGACACCTCCTCGATGTTCTTCGCATGCTGCAGATGAGCCATGTATTTGATCGTATTTAACGTATTATACAGAAAATGCGGTTTGATTTGGGCTTGCAGCGCCATCAGCTCCGCCTCGCGCTTTTGCCGTTCGCGCTGCTTCATGTCTTCGACCAACGTTCTGATTTTGTCCAGCATCCGGATGAACAACTCGTTCAGCTGACCGACCTCGTCTTCGGCATCGATCTTCGTCGACACGCTCAAGTTGCCGTCATGCACCCATAACATCGCGTTGCGCAGCCGTTTCAAGTTTTTCGTAATTTGCGACGAAATCGCGATCGAGACGAATAACGCGACGACGAACGCCAGCAGGACGACTTGCGCGATCGTATGACGGAAGCGGATCGAATCTTGAATCAACGCGTGCTCCGGAATCGTGCCGATCGTCGTCCATCCCGACTTCTCCGACTTATAGCTAACGACGAGATGCGGCTTGCCTTCGACCTCCGTCTCGCCGACGGAATTCGTGCCGAGAAGCTTGCCGAAGACGCCGGACAGCGGCGAGTCGAAGACGTTATTTTCCGATACTTGCCCGTTCGTATTGAAGACGAAATCCCCGTCTTCGTCGATGACGTAAATATGACTGTCCTCCGACGGCTTAATGTTATACGCGTTCTCGATCACTTCGTAGTTGAGGTCGATCATGACCGCGGCATTCGGCGATTCGCTGTATTGAATCCCTCGGCCGATCACGAGCGTCTTGCTCTGTCCGGCGCGTTCGAACAACACCTGCTGCCCGGTCGAAGCCAAGAACCGTTCGAATAACGGCGCGTTCAGGTTCGAAGCGTCCAGCCAAGGCGCGCCGACGAAAAAAATTTTCCCGTTCCGGTCGACGACCGATATTCTCGAGATATGCGACTTATAGGCAACCAAATACGACAGGAAATTTTCGATTTTCTTTTGCTCGAGCACCCATTCGTACGACACTTCGAAGTGGGGACTGCGCAGCACGTCGATCACGTTCTCCTCGTTCGCCGCGACGGTCGTCAGGAGGAGGCTCGTATCCTCCAGCAGCACGTTCAGGTTTTCGTCCGCGCGGCGAAGGCTGTCCGTGACGTACTGAATCGCGTTCGCCTTGATGTTCTCCGTTAAATTCCAATAGATGATCAATCCGACGCTCAGCAGCGCGAACAGCATGACGGCGCTGAACGCGACGAACATTTTCGTTTGGATGCTTTTCCTCAGCATAGGCCACTCCGATGTATGAAAGCGTTTTACTTTCAATTATATACGAACCTTCAAATATAAAAAAATATTAAGCGACAACGAAGTCCGACAAACTTCGCGGCGAAAGCTGTGTAATATAGTCCTTGCACCACTTTTTTCAAAGAGAGAAAGGGAGGAACACGCTTTTGGAGAAGGTCTTACACGGTTCCGTCGGAGGGAAAATGAAGCAGCAGGCGCTATGGTTCATTCAGCTTGAAAAGGAGAGGATCCTACATAATTATTTAAGCGGCTGCGCGTCGAAAGATCAAGCCGTCGGCGGACTGAACACTCTCTACCAAATCGCTTCTTATTTGCACGATAAGGACGTCATGAAAAATTTATGGCTGTCCATCGTCGACATCCAAAACGCCCGGTTCCCCGGACTACGCTCTTCGGGAGCGCCCGGAACGATAGGTTTATAGCAGTTTCATAGGGGGGAAGGAACGGCGCTCGCGTCCGTTCCTTCTTTTTTTGTTCCGCGGGCCGATTACGCGTGGTGAATGCGCGGCATCGCCAGCGGCTCCTTGCCGAGCTCCGCCCAGACGAATTTCAACAGCAGCTCGCTCTTGACCGCCGCGAACGCGGGGTCGCCCCACCGATTGTTCAACTCCTGCGGATCCTGCTCGAGATCGAACAGCTCTCCGTACGTCTGATTATAGTAGACGGTCAGTTTATAACGCCGGTCAACGTACGTCTTCTGATGGATCGTCGTCGGTTCGTGCCTGAACTCGCACAAAATATGATCCCTCGCCGCGCTCTTCTGTCCCGTCCACACCTCCGACTGGTCCACCCCCGACATGCCGTGCGGCATCGGGATGCCCGCGAACGAGAGGAACGTCGGCGCCAGGTCGACGAGCGACTGCATCGCGTGCGACACGTCCCCGGCCGGCACGCGTCCGGGATACCGAACGAGGAACGGCAGCTTGATCAAGTCCTCGTACATGAACCCCCCCTTCGCCTGCAGCCCGTGCTGCCCGAAGAAGTGGCCGTGGTCCGTCGTGAACACGACGATCGTGTCGTCCGCCAGCCCCAGTTCGTCCAGCCGGTCCAGGATGCGGCCGATATATTTATCGAGCAGACTCACCATGCCGTAGTACGTCGAGACGAGTCGCTTGCGTTCCGCTTCGGGCAGCAGATGCGAATGATAGCCGTGAATTTCCTGCCCGGTTTCCTTCAAGTACGAGAAGTCCGGCCGTTCGGTTTGCGTTAAGCCGAAATGCGGCGGATTGTTCTCATGCTCTCCCGGCGCCGCCTCGGGAATCGTCAGCGCGTCCGGGTCGTACATCGTATCCCAAGGCTCCGGGACGAGATACGGCGGATGCGGATCGAAGAAGCTCGCCCACAGGAAGAAGCTGTCGTCGTTCGAGCGGTACTGCGTAAGGAGGGCGTTCGTGCGCTCCGCGATCCACGTATTGTAATGGTATTCCTCGGGGATGTCCCATTTGTGCAGCTTAGCCTTATCCATCGTGCCGGTCGGCGGCAGGAAGTAATCCCGCCAGTTCGCGCAGCCCTTCTCCTCCAGCCAGATCGCGTAATGCTGCCCGACATGCGCCTCGTTCGTATGGTTTCTCGCCAGCTCGACATGATCGAAGCCGTAGAAGCGCTCGTCGAACCGCCGCCAATAGTCCAAATCCTGCAGCAGCGGATACGCTTCCAGCGAGGGATACTCCTCGGTGCTCTTCAACGGTTGAAAATGCGCCTTCCCGACGAGCGCGGTTCGGTATCCGTTCGCGGCGAAGTCGTCGCCGACGACATGCCGGTCCTCCAGCAGCTTCGTCCCGAGCGTCCAAGCTCCGTGTTGGCTCGGGTATTGACCCGTCAGAATCGACGCTCTCGTCGGCGTGCATGTCGGATTGGGACAATAGGCCCTCGCGAACGTCGTGCCTTCGCGAACGAGCCGGTCTAGATTCGGCGTATGCAGCTCGGCGTTGAAGGCGCCGATCGTATTCCAATGCTGTTGATCGCTTGTGATGAGCAGAATGTTAGGACGTTTCAATGGATGGCCCCCTTATCGTGTAGAACCGGAATATAGAAATCATATGAAACCGGCGGGCCGGATACCATGCCAAAATGTTATAATGATTGTCATATTGTTAGGTCGTATCGGAACGGAGGAAGGAGAAGTGCAGGAATATGCAAGAGAGTTCGCCGAATTTCGGCTGCAGGTGCCTTCGGAGCTGCTGCGAGCCGGAGGCGTCTATCTGCTGCGTTCGGGCCGGAATCGGGCGAAACCCGATTACGACGTCGGACCGAAGATGATCGAATGCTTTAGCTTTCATTTCGTCGTGGCGGGCAGCCTGCTGCTGACCGACGAGCGGGGCCGAACATTCGCGGTGGGGGAGGGGGAAATGTTTTGTCTATTCCCCAATGTGTCGTACCGGTATAAGATCGCGGATGCGTCCTCGGAATTGCGGATGCAGTGGTTCGCTTTCGGCGGGCCGCAATCGCCGCATCTGTGCGCCGCGCTGGGGTTGACGCCGGAGCGCCCGACCATGGGCGTCGATCTCGGCCCCCGTTGGCGCGAGCTGGCGAACCGCCTTCATGCGAGCGTCGGCGGCGGCGATCCGATCCGTCAGCTGCGCTCGTTCTACGAGCTGATCGAATGGATGCGCATCGGGACGCCGCAGCAGGATCGCCCCGCCCGGCCGCGGGATTGGCTCGCGCATTGCGCCTCTTACATCCGGCTGCACTATGCCGAGCCGATCCGCGTCGAGGCGCTGGCGGAAGAGGCCGGCGTTCACCGCTCGTACCTGTCCGACGCGTTCCGCAAGGAGTACGGCATGTCGCCGAAGCAATACGTCACGAGCCTGCGCATGGCGAACGCCGCGGATTTGCTGCGGGACAGCGAGCTGCCCGTGCAGGACATCGCGGCGACCGTCGGCTACCCGGACTTGTTCGCCTTCACCCGGGCGTTCACGAAGCATTATCGCATGTCGCCGACCGCCTATCGGCTCTCGGGGGCGGGGGCGGGCTCCTCCGATACGCTTACGCCCTGAACCCGCGGCCGCCTTGCATCGGCGGGTTCGGCTCGCGGTCGAACGCCAGACCCTCCGACTTGCCGCGCAGCGCCACGTCCACGAGCCATCGCGTGAACGGCGCCACGTTCATCCGCTCCATCTCCTCCGGGCCATAGAAGCCGGCGCCGTCGACTTCGACGCCGTCCGGCGTCGGGTCGCCTCCCTCGTATTCCATCGCGAACGCGATGTACACGTTGTGGATGCTTCTAGGCTGGTCGCGCAGCGCGACCACGCTCTTCACGGACGCGCGGACGCCGCTTTCCTCGAACACCTCGCGGCGAATCGTCTCGTCGATCGGCTCCAGCTGCTCGATGTAACCGCCCGGATTCGTCCAATATCCCTTCCCGGGCTCCTGCGCCCGGCGCACGAGCAGCACCTTGCCGTCCTTCGCGACGAGCGCGCCGACGCCGACGCTGTAGTTGCCCCAATGCACGAAGCTGCACGCCGTGCACGCGCGTCGCGGCGTTCCGTCGATATCGCGCGATTCCAGCGGTTGTCCGCAAGCCATACAAAACTTCGCTTCCATCCCAGCACCCCTGACCTGTCATAGCGGTTATCGTTCCATACTCCCCAATATAAGGCAGGTCGGGGGCTAGGACAATCCTTTTCTCCGCTTAAAGCTCAGGCTCCTTATGTTCTGCGAACACGCGCGGCAGGTTTACTTGGCCTCCCTCCCGGCTGCGACGGCCGCCAACATTTCGATGGAGTCCGGCAAATGCTCCCCGATCAGCTCAAGACAAACGATCAGATTGATCGACCATTGGGAAACCGTATTCGTAGAGATCCATGGAATTTCTTGAATCGGCCGTATGTATTCGAGGCGGGGGACCGGCCGCGCTTCAAGCGGCATGGTCACGCTCCAGCCGAAGCCGCTCCGAAGCAAATAATCCCAAGCTTGCTCGGCCAACGCCCTGTTCTTGTCGCGGTCGGCCGCGAACGCCATCATCGCCGTCGACAGCATCGGAATGTTCCAATCCTTGCCCTGCAGCGCGCCGCCCGTTCTCCGCGCTTTCTCTTCCTTCGGAAGATTGTAAAACTCGCCGTATTCCGCCAGCATCCGGTCCCATTCCGGGTCCTTCAGCAGCATGGCCATCTCCTGCCACACCTGCGCGCCGCCCATGCAAATCATCAGGTGATGTCCGTAATTTTCGTCGCCGAAATACATTAGCTCCCCGGTTTTCGGCTCATAACCGAAGACGGGACCGGTCAGCAGCCGGTGAGGCATCCCTTTCAAGCACTCGACCCCGCGCAGCATCTTATCCCGGTAAGCGGCGTCCTCGTAACGTTCCCATTGAACCAGCCAGTTGGAGCAAAACGCCGACCAATCCGGTCCGCTGCGCGTATGCGTCGGAAACTCGTCCTTGGCGAAGTACGCGCGCATCGGATCCAGCCGGAGCGTCGCGTAATCCGCGTCCTTCGCCTCGTCCATGATGTCTCCGATCCGCTCATCCGCCGTTAGATAATAGTAATATTTATGCAGCCCGGCCATGCCGATCCTCGCTTCCTTGCAGCCGCAGCCCCAGTGCAGCACGTTATGCCTAGACCCGAGCCCGGCGTATTCGCCGATATGGTAGACGTCTACCTCGCTCGTATGTCTCGTCATCGCTTCCGCGAACCGGAAGACGTCCTCCCGCCCCGAACGCAGGAACATATACCAGAGCCAGATGTTCGGAGCGAGCTCCGTATTTTGCCAGGCGCAGCCGCCGATGTCGTAGCGCCATGTATGGCGGACCGGGTCGTAGCTGTGCATCACGTCGCCGTAGTCCCAGAAGCCGTACCATCTTCGCTGCTCGATTTCATCCTGATAGAACCGGACGAGCCGATCCAACGTATCCTCAAGTTGAACCTTTAACGGGGTGGATCGGTCCGGCAAACTCCAGGCTCCGAGCGCTTTCGTCTCGTAGAAGCGGGCCGGCTCGCACACGAGCAGCGGCGGCGACTCCTTCTCCCGAACCATCGCGGCGAACGTCTCCGCGTCCGGCGTCCCGTCGCAGCACCACCAAGTCAGCTCGCTCGTGTTGCCGACGCCGTACGGCGTGCTGCGCAGCTCGTCGGCGCCTTCGTAACAAGATCTCACATGCGTTTCCGTATCGTAATGGCGCAGATCCATCGCCGGAGCGTCCGGCGACCAAAACCATGCCGTCACGGACGCTTCGTCCCGGTCGGCGCCGGACGCCTCGAGCGCGGACGGGAACTTTTCCCAGAAGCGGCGCACGCCGACGGCCAGCCCGCCCCCTTCGCCGCCGGCATACGCCAAGCCGCCGGATCTGCCCCCGACGGCGGCCCGAATCCAACCGCACCCTTCCTTCGTGCGCTTCACAATCGCGTACGAGTCGGCGGTTTGCTGCGTCAGCTTGAAATCCCCCCATACCGGGGAATCGTCAAGCAAGGAGAGCAGCTCCGCGTCCTCCGACTCGTCGAGGACGATGCAGGCGCCGGCCGTCTGCCGTTCGTACAAGCTTCGCTGACGCTCCGGCAGACGAAACGTCATGAGCCCCTTGGGCGATTCGGCGAACCCTCCCGTGTCGCCCGCGAACCGGATATGCCGGTTGTAGAGCGGTCCCTTCATCGGCACCGAGAAGCGGATCCCCAGCCCTCGAATGAAATCTTGGTGCGGGTTCCCGTCGTAGAGGAACGTATGGACCGCCCGAACCGAAGCCGCGCCCGCGTAGAAATACAGCCGCAGCGTGAACGGCAGCCACTTGCGCCCGCTCCCTTCGATGCGATGGCGGCCGGCGATCTTGACGACTGCGCGAATCGGGCCGGCCTGCTCCACCGTCGTTCGCTCGACGGCGCTCTCGATCGGTTCCAGGGCGACGGCGTTCCGCCCGGACGTCCGCACGCGCGCCTCGCGCACGCCGACTAACCGGCCGTCCGTACAAACCGGCACGCCGTCCCGGAGCATCTCCCGAATGATCGAAGCGCCGGAGCGGTTCAACGCGCAGCTCATCGCTCCGGTATCCACTTCGACGGCGGCGTCGGTTTCCTTCACGACGAGCGGAGCCTCTGCGCGGACGCCCTCCCCGATCTCCAGCGCGTACCCTTCCTCCGCCCCGCCGGCAGGGAACATTGCTGCGTGCGCCGTCCACTTCACGCTGCCGTCCGGCCAATACGCCGTCGGCCAGCTCTGCACCGCCACCTTCGTCCCGCTCCGCCCGCGCAGCGCGAGCGATGCGTCCCGATGCAGCGCGCCTTCCTTCCAAGGCACGCCCCAGGTCGCCCCGGACGCCAGCGCGGGCGGCTTCCCGAGCCATGCCAGCGTCGCTCGATCGTTCGTCTTCATTCGCCCTCATCTCCTTTACAGTCGATACACCTCTAGATCGGAATATTCGGCGATCAATGGCGCCATCTGCCGAAAGCCGATGCGCCCGCCGCCCAGTACGGGTCCGTACGACTTCCCGTCGTCCGCGAACCGGAAAATCGGCAGCTCGTCGATCGAAAACTCGATGGAAGGGCCGCGCTTAAGCACCTGCATCCGATACGGCGGATCGCAGTCGGCCGCGCCCGGAATCGGGTCGGCCCCTTGCGCGACGAGATGAAACCCGTAGCTCTTGCGTAAGTTGCAGGTCTGGAATCGGCGTTCCGACGCGTTGCTTTTTCGAAAATACGAGATGTGGTACGCGTCGATGTCCCCGTGGTGGTATTGATCGTATATGCCGGTTCTCCGCGACAACGCCGGATCGAACAGATCCTCCCCGTTCCGCCCCGCGGCGGCGAAAAATAAAATGCAAAGCCCCGGCTGGCGGACGGGCCAAAACTTCCACCGGATGGCGATGTCCGCCGGGAACGTCTCCTTGCACCAGTAGACGATATTCGCGGCTTGCCCTTCCCCGGGGTCTCGCCGGCTCTCCAGCCGCATCCGATCCTGCGGGAACGTGACCGCCCCGTCCCCCTCCATGACGAAGTCCGCCGTGTCGCCGGCGTTCGCGAGCCGGTTGGCATACAGCAGCTCCCCGAGCTCTCGTTCCTCCTCGCGCCCCTCGTTCCTGACGCCGTCCACTTGCGATCCCCTCCTACCGATATTCTCCGCCGGGATACAGCGTGGAGCTGTACAGCCGCTTCGGCTGAGGCAGCGGCACTCCGGGCCGCGCCGGAATCAGCTCGCTCGCCCGGCTGCCGAAAATCGACACCGTCGACGCGTCGTAAATCAGTACCTGCTCCCGGCCCGACCCGATCAAATCCGCATGCGCGGCGTAGCCGTCGACCGGGAACGACGCGACAGCGTTCATATGCCCGTCGTACAGCGTCGGATAGACGCCGCCCCCGCGCCGGTACGCCAAAATATAATCGAGCGGTCCGTCGTCCCAATGGCGGAGCGTCTCGACGATCGTCAGCCAGCCGCTCGTCCGCCGGTCCTCCTTCCATAGCTCCCGCCCCTGCGAGTCTAGAAGAAACATCCCGTCCTTCCCGCTTTCCGTCCATCGGCCGCCGGTATCCCCGCGGCGGATCCGGTCGAGGCCAGCGACCTGCAGCCCCGGTACATCGTCCCGGAACTTGCCTAACGCGACATGCTGAGATTCGATCGATCCGTCGTACCGCCACAGCTCTCTCCCGCGCCGGTCGTACATGACGGTTACGCTGCCGCCGATGACGATCTCCTCCTCGCCGCGCGGGTCGCCGTCGACGTCCCCGACCCAGATGCAATCCGCATGATCGTCGAGATCGCGGGCGGACCAAAGCTTCGTCCCGTCATGATCCAGCAAATCGTAGCCGGCCATCACCTCGTCGCGCCCGTCTCCGTCGAAATCGTATACCCACGGGTAATGTCCCGGATTGCCCTCATGCTTCCACAGCAATCGAAAATCGCGATCGAGCGCCCATAACGTGCGGTATCGATCCTTCAGGATGACGTCCCGCGCCTGCGGCCCGCCCGTCAGGTTCGCGATGACGATGCAATCGTGAGCGTGCGGCCCCGGCAGGTCGAACGAACGCTTCGTCTCCCCGGTGCGTCCGTCCAAGACGAGGAACCGCTTGTTCATGACGCACGCTACTTCGTTGCGGCCGTCTCCGTCGATATCGTAAATTTGCGCCGGATAATCCGATCCGGGCCCCCCGCAATCGGGATCGGGCGTGCCGACCTGCCACAGCAGTCGTCCGTCCAAATCGAAGGCGGTCAAGCACTGCACCTGATGGGGGACGTACCGGTCGTCGATGCCGCCGTCCGGCTGGACCATTACGATCTCCATGCGGCCGTCCCCGTCGAGATCGCCGAGCAGCAGCTTGTTTCGGAGCCCCGCCCGCCGGATGTCGATCGTCTTCAGCAATACGGCTTCCGCTTGAGCCATCCGCGTTCCTCCTCCGATGAAGCAATGGACAGTACGGCGAACGTTCGCGCACTGTCCATTCCCGCTAGAAATTATTATTATTTGGACGCTTTATAGAGCTTATTAATTTCGTCGATGTAATCTTGACCGCCCGTAGACAACCACAGATCTATTGCGGCGTCGAGGCCGGCGTCGTCGATCTGGCCGACGATGTACTGAATGCGCGCGTCGTTGATAATGTTGTCGAGCTGCTGCCCCTTCTGCGCATACACTTCGGAGACGAGCGGCTCCGCCGGGTTGCCGACGATGATCTCCTCGTTCTTCTTCTGCACGTCGGCGATCATTACATTGATGGCCGTCTGCTCGCGCGTCGGAATGACCGGCCCGATATACATCGTCATTTGGTTCAAGCTGAGGCGTTCTTTCTTAAGGCCCGCTTCTTGATCTTCGATCGGGACGACAAACCCGTCGACCATGTTGTAATGACGCCCTTCGATGCCGTTCTCCAGCACCATTTGCATCTCCACGTCGTTCAGCTGGTCGAGGAACGTCAATACGCGCTTCAGTTCTTCCTCGGTTTTCACCGCGCTCTTGGATATGGCAATGACGCCGTTGTAGCCGGACGTCGGCATGTCGCGGTGGCCCTTCGGACCGACCGGCGCCTGGAACACCGCCGTATACGACTCGTCGCGTTTGCCGTATTTTTCCTGCATACTGCCGTCGAGTCGGCGGGCGTTGTCCGCGACATCGACGAATACGCCGACTTCTCCGTTGACGAACGGGTCGTTCCAAACCGCCGAGTCCATGACCGCGAAATCTTCGTTCACGAGCTTCTCGTCATACATCTTCTTGAAAAACTTGAGCGCTTCGCGATATTCCGGCGTCATGTGCGTCGGTACGAGATTGCCGCTCGCATCCTCGCCCCACTTGTTCGGCGCGCCGAACCACACCTGCATAATGTCCCACGGCCCGTGCCATTTCGTAATGACGATGCCGTACGTATCGTCCTTCCCGTTGCCGTCGGGATCGTTCTCGCTGAACGCTTTCATCACGTTGTAGAATTCATCAAGCGTCTTCGGCGCTTCGAGACCGAGATTTTTCATCCAATCGCTATTGAGCGTCATCCCGTTCCGGCCGAGGGTGCGCGCGCGGTAAATGCCGTAGAGTTTGCCGTCGATGCTCGTATTGTTCAACACGACGGGATTCGCCTGGGCAAGATTTTCATAGTCTTTCAGATACGGCCCGATTTCCCAAAACGCGCCGTTACGCGCCGCGTTAATAAAGCTCGGATTTTTCGGATCGGTAACCATGAGCGTGGGCAGCTCGCCCGACGCCAATGTGATGTTCATCTTGTCCGGGTACGAGCTGTTCGGCACGAACTGCATCGTCAGATCCGCGTTCGTGTATTCCTCGATCGTCTTAATAATGATGGAATCGTCATCCGGATACCCTAGGTTTTCCGGATCGAATCCCGGCACCATGAACGAAATTTTCAACGGCTCCTGCTTCGCGGGTTCCTGTTCCGCAGGCGCCTCCGCGCCTTTGTTGTCCGTCGTTTGCTGCGTTTCTCCGCCGGTCGAAGGCGCCGGTTCGCTGCCGCCTCCCGAGTTTCCCGAGCATGCCGCGAGCGCCGTCATGACGGCGGACAGCAGGATTGCGAGCGATGTTCTCGTTGTCCGTGTTTTCATCGACATCTGTCTTACCCTCCTTATATTGGATCGCTTGTTTTATATAGATATCGCCGGTCGGCGACGATCTACCCCTTAATGGAGCCTAGCAGCACGCCCTTGGCGAAATGCTTCTGCAAGAACGGGTACACCATGAGAATCGGAACCGTGCCGACCACGATGACCGCCATCTTCACCGATTGCGCCGGCGGCTCCACGAAATCCGGGTCCAAGTTGTTGATATCGCCGGCCGCCATCTGCGACAGCATGACGATCTCTCGCAGCATGACCTGCAGCGGCCACATCTTATGATCGTTCAAAAACAACAGCGCGGAAAAGAAGTTGTTCCAATGGCCGACGGCGTAAAACAACCCGAACGTAGCGATGATCGGTTTCGACAGCGGAAGCACGATGCGCCATAATACCCCCAGGTCGGTGCAGCCGTCGATGCGAGCCGATTCTTCGAGCCCCGCGGGCAAATTCTGAAAGAAGTTTTTAATGACGATGAGATTGAAAGCGCTGATCGCCCCCGGCAAAATGACCGCCGCATATCGATCCAACAACCCAAGCTCTTTCACGATGAGGTACGATGGAATCATTCCGCCGCTGAACAACATCGTAAAGATGATCATATTCATGAACGCATTGCGTCCGAGCAAATCTCTCCGGGACAACGAGTACGCCATCGTCAGCGTGAACGCGAGGTTCGTTGCCGTACCGAATACCGTAATGATCACGGAGTTGGCCATCGCCCGAAACATCGTATCGGTCGAAAAGATGTACTGATACGCCGAAATCGACGGGTCGCGGGGGAATAAGAAAAATTTCCGTTCCGTCAATTCGACCTCGGTCGCGAACGATCCGGCGATGATGTAAATGAAAGGGAGTACGGTAACGATCGCGAAGAGAGCAAGAAACGTATAATTACATGCGTCGAACGCTTTTTCCCCGAGGGAATCGTGTTTTCGGTTCATGCGCCGGGTTCCTCCCTCCCGTTTATAAAATGCCTTCTTGTCCGAACTTTTTCGCGAGCCAGTTGCTGCCGTAGATCAATACGATGCCGACGAGCGATTTAAATAAGCCGATCGCCGTACTGTAACTGAACGCGCCTTGCGTAATGCCCACGAAGTACACGTACGTATCGAAGACGTCCGCGACGGAACGGTTCAGCGAGTTCGTCATCAGGAAGATTTGTTCGAAGCCGTTATCCAAGAAATTCCCCAGCCTTAAAATCAATAAAATGACGATCGTGCTGCTGATCGCGGGAAGCGTAATATGAATGAGCCGCTGGAATCGGGTGGCTCCGTCCACCACGGCGGCTTCATATTGCTCTACGTCGACCGAAGCGAGCGCCGCAAGGAAGATGATCGTGCCCCATCCGGTTTCCTTCCACATGATTTGCAGAATGATGAGCGGCCGGAACCATTTCGGATCCGACAGGAAGTTCACCTTCTCTCCGGTGACCGCCGCGACGACTTCGTTGACGATCCCTCCGGACGTCGTCAAGAAGACGTACGTCATACTCGCGACGATGACCATGGATACGAAGTGCGGCACGTACACCATCGTTTGCACGAACCGCTTGAAAATCCCCACTCGAATTTCGTTCAACAACAATGCGATGGCGATCGGAGCAGGGAAGAAAAACGCCAGATCGTATACGGCCAAAATGAGCGTGTTGCGCAGCAGCCGAGTAAAATCCGGATTGGCGAAAAAATTACGGAAATGTTCGAAGCCGACCCATTCGCTGCCGGCGACGCCGAGAAACGGCGAGTAATTTTGGAAAGCGATCAAGACGCCCCACATCGGCACATATTTAAAGAGCAAGAAATAGAGCAGTCCCGGCGCAAGCAGCAAATACAACCACTTATCTTTTTTCACCTTCGACAGCCACGGGTTTCGTTTCGCCGCCGTCCGGATCGCGGCCGCGGCTGCGGCGTTGTCGGTCTCGCTGGGCAAGGTCGCGTTCATCGGCTCATCCTTTCTTTTTGTTTCACAGTATCCCGTTATCGGAGATGTACCGGCAAGCCCACATTTTTGCAGAAGAAAAGCCTTGAAGATCAAGGCTTTTCGAGGGCTATGGTACTTTTTTGGCGGGGTGGTATCGTTTTGCCGCCTGCGATTCGTCAGGCCTCCGCCTGCTCCCGGTATTGCCCCGGAGTCACGCCCACTTGCTTTTTGAAAATGCGGTTGAAGTACCGCTGCTGGTATCCGACCTGAAGCGCGATGTCGTTGATCTTCCTGTCGGTTTCGCAAAGCAGCTTCTTCGCCTGCGCGATGCGAAGCTCGGTGACGTAATCGATAAAATTGACCCCTGTCACCTGCTTAAACAGTTTGCTAAGCGTATAGGGACTCGTACCGACCAAGTCGGCGCATCCGTCAAGCGAGATGTCCTCCGCGTAATGGGCGTGGATATAATCGACGGTGTTTTCGACCATCCGCTTCATTTGACTGTTCGCTTTCGCATCCCTTTCTTCAATAAACGGGACGACGACCTTCTCTTTCATCCAATGCAGCATTTTGTCCGGTTCGCGGATCTGCGACAATTGAGCGAACATGTTCTCTCCATGGAACAAGTGGCGCGTACTCGTTCCCGATTGCAAGATCGCGTGCTGAATGGAGCCGAGGAGTTGAAGCATGCTTTGCTGTACATGAATTTCGGTTCCGCGGCCGGATCGGCTTTCTTCCAGGAAAAGAGTGATCAGCCGCTCCGCCTCTTCCCGATTCCCGTTCCGCATCGCATGAATGACGTCCCGCTCCAACGCGAAAGGATACCCGATTTCGTCGGTTCCGGAATCCGTCGGCAGATGCTCCATATCGATCAGCTGATTCTGATTGACGAATTTCCGGTAGCCGGTCGCGCGCTCGACCTCGATAAACATATCCGGAACGTGCCGAATGCCGCCGATTTTACCGCTGATCGTGATCGTGACCTGCATTTTGATAATCCGATTCACAGCCTTCGTAATTTCTTCCCCAAGCGCGTGCAATCGTTCGGAAACCGGGGTGTCCGACGGCGACATCACCAATAAACCGACGGTCAAATCATGAAAATTCACTACGCTGAATTGCTCGAAGCGTTCGGCGGACAGCTCTTCGATAATGTTGGATGCCGCGAACGTAACCAAGCTTTCATCCCCATGCGCGAATCGTTCCGTTAAAACGTCATACCCGGTAAGCTGAATATGCACGATATGGAACACGTGATCGTCTACGTTCCATCCGTAGAGCTTCACTCGTTCCTTCAAATCGTGCTCCGAATAAGAATTCAGATGTCCTTGAAGCAGCTGAAGCAAAAATCCGGCTCTGACGTGAGAGCGTTGTTCATCCAACCGATTCCGCAGCGAAAGGCTTTCGTTCGTTAAATGGTTCCACTGCCTCTCCAAAAATTGAAATTCGTCCACCGCTTGCGGATGGAACGCTCCCGTCTTGTCCCCCGAGAGTCTCTTCATTAACCGTTCGACGGGAGAGTACACCCGCCGGGAGGCAAGCCATGACAAGAGGAGAGCCAGCAGCACGCCGGACGCGCTGATCGTAATGATCATGTTGGACACGGCGACGACGGGCGATGTGATCGACGTCATCGGCGCCGCGGAAATGTAGGTCCAGTCGGAGGAGATGCGCTTCATCGTTCCGTAGGATACGGAATACGTCACCCCGTCCGAGGTGAATAGGAAGGTGCCGGCCGGTTCGTTCCGCCGCATCACTTCGCTCTTGATCGCGCCGCTTATCGCCTTCTCGTCGGAATCGTCCGAAACGATGACGCGACCTTCCTTGTCTAGAAGCAAGGTCAGCCCTTCGTTATACGGCGTCATCGTTTTCAATAAGTTCATGACCTTGTCGCGCTTCAGCGATACGACGATGACGCCGAACGGCGCCGTGCTGTCTCCCGGAATTTTGTGAATCAGCACGATCGGAGCGTTAACTGGCGGCGTAGCGGATGCCGGAGCCGGCAGCCGATTCGTCCAATAAATATTCCGACCCTCTTCGATCAACCGTTCGAAGCCGGAGACGAGGGCATTGTCCTTCAATTCGTAGTACTCCGGCTTAAATAAAACCGGCTTGTCGCGGTCGATAAATAACTGTACTTCTTCAATTAATGGATGCGACCCCTGCAGCATGAAGAGGGTTTTCGTAACGTCCCAAGTCTCTTTGAAGTAATACACGAAGTTGAAATCCTTCAGGTTGGACCCGAATCGCGGATTAAACGCCCAATGCGATATATCCAATTCCACGGAGCTCATTTGATCGTCGATGTTTTGCGCCCGTTCCGCGATTTGCTTTTGGTGAAGCTCGCTGACGCCCTTCTCGATCGATCCGACGGCAAACCAATAAATGCAGCCCCCGATGATCAGCCCCGGGATGCTCGTCGTGAACAAAAACCAAATCAAGCTTTTCCAGTAAAAGGTTCCCTTCTTTCCGGCCATTGCGTATTTTTGGACTCGCTTCAGCAAAAAACGATCACCTGCCAGGAATTAATTTTTAAGAAATCGCTTACAATTCAACGTGTTCGACTGCCATCAATTGTATGTAACAGTATAAACGAAGGATGAGCTCACGCAAATAACGAGTAAGGAATTATGGGACATCCGATGAACGCGTAGTGATCGAGGCTTTTCTCCATTTAGGATCATCATTCGTTTGTCATGTATTTTAGGGATCGCGCGTTTCCCCGGCAATAGTACTTTTTTGCACCGGTTGAAAAACCGGGTGCACTTTATAATGAATTAATAAACACATTAATTAATTGAAAAATACCGCCTATATGATTTCATTATTGCATAAATCCATGAAATATTGTTTAATAATTATAGGTTATTTATTGACTAAATTAATAATTTTATTAATTCATGGAGGCTGCAGATCATGACCAAATCCGCATCAATGATCGTCGACAAAGACTTCGTCATCGGCAAGGTCGACGACCGCTTATACGGCTCGTTCATCGAACACTTGGGGCGCGCCGTATACGGCGGCATCTACGAGCCCGGCCATCCCGAGGCGGACGAGCGAGGCTTCCGCAAGGACGTCTTGAAGCTCGTCCGCGACCTCCGCGTGCCGATCGTCCGTTATCCGGGCGGCAACTTCGTCTCCGGCTACGACTGGAAGGACGGCATCGGCCCGGTCGCGGACCGGCCGAAGCGGCTCGAGCTCGCTTGGCGCACCGTCGAACCGAACTTGTTCGGCCTGAACGAATTCGCGGACTGGTCGAAGGCGGCCGGCTCCGAAGTGATGTGGGCGATCAATCTCGGCACGCAAGGCATCGAGGACGCGCGCAATGTCGTCGAATACGCGAACCATCCGTCCGGCAGCTACTGGAGCGATCTGCGCGTCAGCCACGGCTACCGCGAGCCGCACAAGATCAAGACGTGGTGCCTCGGCAACGAGATGGACGGCCCTTGGCAGATCGGCCACAAGACGGCGCACGAATACGGCCGGCTCGCGCAAGAAGCCGCCAAGGTCATGAAGTGGACCGACCCTACCATCGAATTGGTCGCCTGCGGCAGCTCCGCGCTCGGCATGAAGACGTTCGCCGACTGGGAAGCGACGGTGCTCGACCATACGTACGAGCACGTCGAGTACCTTTCGCTGCATACTTACTACGGCAACGCGGAGAACGACACCCCGACGTTCCTCGCCCGCTCCCTGCAGATGGACGAATTCATCGACAGCGTGACGGCGATCTGCGATTACGTCAAAGCGAAGAAACGCAGCAAGAAGAAGATGTTCCTCTCCTTCGACGAATGGAACGTCTGGTTCCACAGCCACGAATCGGATAAGAAGCTCGAGCCTTGGCAAGTCGCTCCGCCGCAGCTCGAAGACGTATATACGATGGAGGACGCGCTCGTCGTCGGATGCATGCTGATCAGCCTGCTCAAGCATGCGGATCGCGTGAAGATGGCTTGTCTCGCTCAACTCGTGAACGTCATCGCTCCGATCATGACGCAGAACGGCGGTCCCGCTTGGGCCCAGACGATTTACTACCCGTACTTGCACGCCTCCGTGTACGGCCGCGGGCAAGCGCTCGTCCCGCTCGTGCGTTCCGACAAGTACGACACGAAGGATATTACCGACGTTCCTTACCTGGAGAGCGTTGCGGTGCATAACGAGGAGTCGAACGAAGTGACGATCTTCGCCGTCAACCGCCACTTGGAGGAGTCGCTGGCGTTCGAAGCGGATTTGCGCAGCTTCGGGGCGTGCAACCTGATCGAACATCTCGTGTTGGAAAACGACGACCTGAAGGCCGTCAACACGGCGTCCGCCCCCGATAACGTCCGCCCGCACGCGAACGGGAACGCGTCGGTCGACGGCTCCCGCGTCCTCGCGACGCTCGGCAAGGCGTCCTGGAACGTCATCCGCCTCCGGACGAAATAATGCAGCGATCCGCCGACGATTGGTCGGCGGATTTTTTTATCGCACGTACGCATCCTATAATTTCCACATGATTTCACCTCTAATTTTTGGGATTCTGCCCCATTTTCAACTATGTTAGAGTATTTCTTGTTACCGCTTTCTGACAGCGCTTTCCAAAGATGAGAGGAGGGACTTCGCGCGAGTTTCAAAGCTGTCATCATTCTACTTACATCCTAGAGGAGGTACGTGCAACACATGTTATCGACACGGAAGCTTACCGGTATGGCATTGACGTTATCTCTCCTGTTCGGCCTGCTCGCCCCCGCCGCCGGCGCCGGCGCGGCTTCCGAGGAGAAGCGCGACGAGATCGTCGTCCCGAAGAGCGAGATGCAATCGTACGTCGACGCGATGCAGCCCGGGTGGAATCTCGGCAACACGTTCGACGCGACCGGCGAAGACGAGACGTCGTGGGGCAACCCGCGCGTGACGCAAGAGCTCATTCGGCACATCGCCAAGGAAGGCTACAACAGCATTCGCATCCCGATCACGTGGGATCATCGGATGGGCGAAGCTCCGGATTACGCGATCGATCCGGCGTTCATGGACCGCGTCGAGGAAGTCGTCGACTGGTCGCTGGACGCAGGGCTGTACGTCATGATCAACCTGCACCATGATTCTTGGCTCTGGGTGAACGGCATGGGCGCCGACCGCGACACCGTGCTCGCCCGCTTCAACGCCGCGTGGACGCAGATCGCCGAGCGGTTCAAACATCATTCGAACAAGCTGTCGTTCGAAAGCATCAACGAGCCGCGCTTCTCCGATGGCTGGGGCGAAGCCGGCGAGGCGCACTTCGCGATGCTGAACGAGCTGAACGCCTCCTTCCACGACATCGTGCGCGCCTCCGGCGGCAACAACGCCGATCGCCCGCTCGTGCTGCCGACGCTCGAGACGAACGCGAACCAAGATCGGCTCGACGCGCTGGTCGACACGTTCGAAGCGCTCGACGACCCGAACCTGATCGCCACCGTCCACTATTACGGGTTCTGGCCGTTCAGCGTCAACATCGCCGGCTTCACCCGATTCAACGAAGAGACGAAGAACGACGTCGTTCAAACGTTCGATCGTGTCTATACCACGTTCGTGTCCCAAGGCATTCCGGTCGTCTTGGGCGAATACGGTCTGCTTGGCTTCGATAACCATACGGGAACGATCGAGCAAGGCGAAAAGCTGAAGTTTTTCGAGTTTCTGCTTCATTACGTGCAGGAGCGGGGCATTACCCATATGCTGTGGGACAACGGACAGCACCTGAACCGAACCGAGCTGGAATGGAACGACCCGCAGCTGATCGATATGCTGAAAGCCAGCTGGAAGGCGCGTTCCGCGACCGCGGAAACCGATTTGATCTTCGTGCGTAAAGGCGAGGAGACGCAGGATGCCGTCATCGCGTTCGACTTGAACGACAGACGATTGGTCGGTCTTCGTCACGACGGAAAGCAGCTGCGCCGAGGCGAGGATTACGCGTTCGACGGCAATGCGTTGACGGTGAAGGCCGCCTTGCTGTCGGAGCTGACCGCGTCGGGGGAATACGGGGAACGCGCGGAGTTGGCCGCGGACTTCAACCGCGGCGCGGATTGGACGTTCGACGTCATCGTCTTCGATTCGCCGGTTCTTGAGGACGCGACGGGCACGACGGAGTCGTTCTCGATCCCGACCGCGTTCCATGGCGATCGCTTGGCGACGATGGAAGCCGTATACGCGGCGGGAGGCAACGCCGGCCCGCAAAACTGGACGTCGTTCAAGGAATTCGCGTACGCGTTCTCGCCGTCGTACGACGCGAACGAGATCAAGCTGACGCCGAACTTCTTCAAGGAAGTGAACGACGGCGAAGTGCTGCTGACGTTCCATTTCTGGAGCGGGGAGAAGGTCGCGTACACGATAACGAAAGCCGGCGAATCCGTAACGGGGAACGCGGCGGAATGAGCCGAAGGGGACTGTCTCATCCGGAGACGGTCCCCACTTTTTTGCGCTCATATGATCTTATAATGCGGTTCGATTTTCGTTCGATTTTCGTTCGCTCGCTTCTCCGCCGCGTCTACGGTGTGCTTCAGCAGCGTCGCGATCGTGACCGGACCGACGCCCGCCGGAACGGGGGTGATCGCCGAGGCGTTCGAAAGGCACGCGTCGAAGTCGACGTCGCCGACGTTGCCCGGATTGTAGCCGGCATCGAGGACGACTGCGCCGGGCTTGATCCAATCGCCTTGCACGAACTTCGGCTTGCCGACCGCCGCGACGACGATGTCCCCGGCGCCGACGACGTCCGGAAGCCGCTCCGTCTTGGAGTGGCAGATCGTCACGGTAGCGTTCCGATTCAGCAGCATGACGGACACCGGCTTCCCGAGGATCGGACTTCTTCCGATGACGACGGCGTGCTTCCCCTCTATGGGTAGGTTGTAATAATCCAGAATCGACACGATCGCCGCCGGCGTGCAGGACGGGAAGTCCGCGAAGCCGAACGCATTCCTCGCGAAGCCGAGCGTCGTCACGCCGTCGACGTCCTTCTCGATCGCGATCGCTTCGAACGCCGCTCGCTCGTCGATGCCATGCGGTACAGGGTGCTGAAGCAGAATGCCGTGAACCGCCGGGTCGTCGTTCAAGCGGCGGATGACGTCGACGAGCTCTTCCGTCGTCGTCGCCTCCGGCAGGTCGACGCGGACGGAATCGATTCCCAGCCTCCTGCATGCATTGCCCTTCATCTTCACATACGTCGCCGACGACGGATCGTCTCCGACCAGAATCGTCGCGAGCCGCGGCACGACGCCGCGCTCCGCAAGCGCCCCGATCCGCGCCGCCAGCTTCTCCTTGATGGCCGCAGCCACCGCGTTCCCGTCCAAGATCAACGGTTGTTCTCTCATTCGATCCCATCCCTTCGAAGGTGTAAGAAAACAGAAAGAGGCAAGGGGTTTCCCCCTTACCTCTGCCCAGGCGTTCGGCCGTTGTCGCCATGCGCTCCCCCGTGGTATCCACGTTACGCCAGTTACGCATGCCCTTAAGTTTCCTATATTATAGTTCGAGATTCCCGCCGAAGCAACGACCGTTTTATTCCGGTGCGTCCTTCACCCGTTCGACCTTCTCCGCGTCTTCGACTCCGATCGTGACGCTCCATTGATCGAGCGCCGCGTCGTACTCGGCTTGGCGAACGACCGGGACCGCCGCGGATTCGTAAGCCCGCAGCGCTTCCCGCACCGCGTCCGCCTCCGATAAATCCGCGCCGGACGGCTTCGGGCTGAGGACGATCGTCGCGCGATCGGCTTTCGCCCGCGCCGGGTACGATTCTTGCGATTCGCCGTACCACACCTGCACCCTCTGACCGACCTTCGCCTTCCTCGGCGCCGAGGAAAACCAGATCGCCGAGCGATCCGCCGCGACGACCAACATACGATCGTCCTGCTTCTTCACGACATACCCTTCGATCCCTGGAGGCGGCCCGACGGCTCGATCCTCGAACGTCCCCCGGCACCCCGCGATCGTCGCGGCCGACAACAACGACAGCGCCAAAATCCAAACCGACGTACGGCGAAACGCGCTCATCCCATCCCTCTTTCCAAGGCTACCGATATACCCCTAGACGATCTTTTCGGGAAAAGGGTTGCGTTCCGCTCGAAGGTTTACCGCCGCCGAATGAGTTGTTCCCGCCGGGGACCGACGGATACGTACGAAACCGGAACGCCGATCGACGACTCGACGAATTCGACGTACCGCCTTGCCGCGGGCGGAAGCGCCTCGAACGTTCGGCAGTCTGCGATGTCGCAAAGCCAACCGTCGAGCGTCTCGAGCACCGGAGCGGCCTTCTCCAACGCTCCGGTCGTCGGGAAGCGCCCGACGACGCGGCCGTCTTCCAGGCGATACGCCGTGCATACCGGGAGGCGGTCCAAGTACCCGAGCACGTCGAGGTTCGTCAGCGCGACCTCGGTCGCCCCTTGCAGCCGGCATCCGTACCGCGTCGCGACGGCGTCGAACCAGCCGACGCGCCTCGGGCGGCCCGTCACCGCCCCGTATTCCCCCGCGTCGCCGCCGCGGCGGCGGAGCTCCTCGGCGGCGGAGCCGCTCAGCTCGGTCGCGAACGGGCCGGCGCCGACGCAGCTCGAGTATGCCTTCGTAACGGCGAGTACGTTCGCGATGCTTCCCGCCGGCAGCCCCGCTCCGACGGACGCGAAGCCGGCCAGCGGCGAGGACGACGTCGAGTACGGGTAGATGCCGTGGTCCGGGTCGCGCAAGGCGCCGAGTTGTCCCTCGAGCAGGACGGACTCGCCGCGCCGAACCGCTTCGTAAAGCAGCTCGCTCGCGTCGCAGACGTAGGGCCTCAGCCGCTCCGCCTGCGCGAGCAGCGCGTCCGCCGCGTCGTCCGCGCGGAGCGGCTCGCGCCCGTAGAGATGGCGAAACAGCACGTTCTTCGACTCGAGCTGCCGCTCGATACGGCTCCGGAGCCGCGGCTCGTCGAAGAGATCGGCCGCCTGCACGCCGATCTTCGCGTACTTGTCCGCGTAGAACGGCGCGATGCCCCGCTTCGTGGAGCCGAAGCTCCCTTCGCCAAGCCGCCCCTCCTCCAGCTCGTCAAGCAACCGGTGCGCCGGCAGCACGAGCTGCGCTCGGTCCGACACGCGCAGCCGCGGCGCCGGGACGCCCCGCTCCTCCAGCATGCTAAGCTCCTGCAGCAGCACCTCGACGTCCAGCGCCGTCCCCGGCCCGATCACGTTCGTCGCGTTCGGATGAAATACGCCGGACGGCAGCAGACGCAGCGCGAACTTCCCATGCCGGTTCAGTATCGTATGACCCGCGTTGCTGCCGCCTTGAAACCGTACGACGTAAGACGCACCTTCCGCCAGTACGTCCGTCATCTTCCCCTTGCCTTCGTCACCCCAATTGGCGCCTACGATCGCCGTAACCGTCATTTCTTCCGCCTCCCGCTCTTGCGTCTTCCTACGGGGATGATTATAATCCCTGTTATAGCATTAGAAAAATTGATATATCTAATATCAGCCATAAACAGGGGTAATGTCAGTGGAAGTCAACTTAGAGTGGTACCGCGTATTTTACGAAGCGGCGAAGACAGGAAGTCTGACGGGCGCCGCGGAGCGGCTGCACATTACGCAGCCGGCGGTCAGCCATACGCTGAAGCAGCTCGAGGCGACGCTCGGCGCGGCGCTGTTCTTTCGCACGACGAAAGGCGTGCGGCTGACGGCGGAAGGCGAAGCGCTATTCGGGTACGTCCAACAAGCGCTCGGCATGGTGGAAGCCGGGGAGAGAACCGTCGCGGACATGCGTCAGCTGACGCGGGGAGAAGTGCATATCGGCGCCAGCGATACGCTGTGCAAGCATTACTTGCTGCCGTATTTGGAGAAATTTCACCGGGATTACCCGGAGATCCGCATTCACGTCACGAACCGGACGACGCCGGAGACGATCGCGCTTCTGAAGGAAGGCGCGATCGACTTCGGCATCGTGAATATGCCCGCGGCGGATCCGAAGGTCGACTTCCGCGGCAGCGCGCCGATTCAGGACATCCTCGTCGGCCGACCGGACGACGACGCGGTCGCGCAAGCTCCGCTGTCGTTGGAGCGGCTTGCGTCGTATCCGCTGCTGATGCTCGAGTCCGGCGGCAGCACGCGGCGGTTCCTCGACGACTTCGCGCTTCGGCGCGGGGTTCGCCTTCGGCCGGATTTCGAGCTCGGCAGCATCGACTTGCTCGCCCAATTCGCAAGCGGCGGCTTCGGGCTCGCCTTCGTTCCCAGGCAGTACGTCGAGGCGGAGCTCCGGGACGGACGGCTCGTCGAGATCGCGATCGACCCGCCGCTCCCCGAACGTCGCGTCGGCATCGCCACGCTCCGCGGAGTTCCGCCTTCGACCGCGGCGAAGCGATTGCTGGGGCTGCTCCCGTAACCCCTCGGGCGCTTCATTTGTCCAACTCCACGGCGGCTTAGTCCATGTACGCGCTTCCGCCGTTGTGATACCTTGACATAAGGTTCAATTCAATTCAGCGCCGAGAGGAGCGAATCGTATGGCAGAGCGAACGAAACCGACGAACGAACCGTTAGTGACGCATATCTACACGGCCGATCCGTCGGCTCACGTTTTCGAAGGAAAACTATACATCTATCCGTCCCACGATCTGGACTACGAAGCGGAGTCGAACGATAACGGCGACCAATACGCGATGGAGGACTATCATGTTCTCTCGATGGACGATCCCGCCTCGTCGAAGGCGGTCGACCACGGCGAAGCGCTTCACCTCCGGGACATCCCATGGGCCAAGAAGCAGCTGTGGGCGCCGGACGCCGCTTACAAGAACGGAACGTATTACTTGTTCTTCCCGGCGAAAGATCATGACGATATTTTCCGTCTCGGGGTCGCGACGAGCGCAAGCCCTGCCGGTCCGTTCGCGCCGCAGCCGAGCTACATTCCGGGCAGCTACAGCATCGACCCGGCCGTATGGATCGACGACGACGGAGCGGCGTACGTCTACTTCGGCGGCCTCTGGGGCGGGCAGCTGGAGAAGTGGCAGACGGGCGAGTTCCGGCCCGATGCGACGGGCCCGTCCGGGTCCGAGCCGGCGCTCGGACCGAGGGTCGCCCGCCTGACGGACGATATGCTCGCCTTCGAAGGGACGCCGAAGGAAATCTCGATCGTCGACGAGGACGGACGGCCGATCCAAGCCGGCGACGAGGATCGAAGATACTTCGAAGGGCCGTGGATGCACAAATATAACGGCAAGTATTATTTGTCTTATTCGACGGGCACGACCCATAAGCTCGTATACGCGGTCGGCGACGACCCGCAGGGCCCCTTCACGTTCAAGGGCACGATCCTCACGCCCGTCATCGGCTGGACGACGCATCATTCGATCGTCGAATATAAGGGCAAATGGTATTTGTTTTACCACGACTCGTCGCTCTCCGGCGGCGTCAACCACAAGCGCTGCGTGAAGTGCACCGAGCTGTTCTATAACGAGGACGGCACGATTCGGACGATCGAGCCGTACGAGTAAAGATACGCAGCCGACCCCGCCATGGGGTCGGCTGCGTATTTTCGTCTTATTTCGTTCTTGCAACGCCGGACCGCCCGGCCCCCAGGCGACCGAAGCCTCCGAGCTTCGCCGGCAAGAACAACGCCAGGAGTACCAAATACAACAACTGCATGACGACGTCCGCTCCCAACCCGGCAATGAGCGTCGCCGCCACCGCCCCGATCATGACGATTGTCAATACCGCCGCCGAGAAAGCCGCGATCTCGCGCTTCCAGAACCCGACGATCAGCGCCAACGCCGCGATCGTCTCTATCGCCCCTACGACGTACATAAAGCCCGCTCCCAGTCCCATCGTCTCCGTGAACATCGCCCGGATCTGCTCGGCGCTCGAGAACAGCTTGCTTGAACCCGCCATCAGAAAACCCGCGACCAACAACGCTTGAACAACGCCGATCGCCCGTTTCATCCTTTACTCGTCCCATTCCCGATCAATCGCGCGAGCGCTTCGTCCTTCGGGACGACCGTCCGCTCCCCGGTCGCTCGATCGACCCATTCGACGTTCCCCTCCGCCGCATGCTTGCCGACGACGATGCGCACCGGGACGCCGATCAGTTCGGAGTCGGCGAATTTCACGCCGGCGCGCTCGTCTCGGTCGTCCAGCAGCGCTTCCACGCCGTGCCGAAGCAGCGTCGCATACATCGCCTCCGCCAACGATCGCTGCGTCTCGTCGCGCAAGGCGACCGGCACGAGGTGCACCCGGAACGGCGCGATCGACGCCGGCCACGCCAACCCTCGCTCGTCGCGATGCTGCTCGGCGACGGCCGCCAACAGCCTCGACACCCCGATGCCGTAGCAGCCCATAATAACGGGGACTTCCTTGCCGTCCGCATCGTTCGCGACCGCGCCCCCGGAGACGCTGTATTTCGTTCCGAGCTTAAACACATGGCCGACTTCGATCCCTCGGTGGTACCGGAGCTCGCCTTCGCCGCAATGCGGGCAGATTTCCCCTTCCGCCGCGTTGCGGAAGTCGCCGGTGCGTTCGACGGGGAAATCCCGGCCCGGGACGACTCCGATCCAGTGCATGTCCGCTTCGTTGCCGCCGACGACGCCGCTCGGCATTCGCGCGACGGCCTCGTCGACGATTACCGGGATCGATAACCCGACGGGACCGGCGAAGCCGACCGGCGCCCCCGTGACGGCCTCGACCGTCGCCGCGTCCGCCAGCTCCAGCCGCTCGACGCCGAGCGAGCGCTTCAGCTTGATTTCGTTCACTTCGTGGTCGCCGCGTACGAGCACGGCCGTCGGCGCGCCGTCCGCCGCATAGACGAGCGTCTTGATCAGGCGGCTCGGTTCCGCGTCCAGAAACCGCGACAGCTGCTCGATCGTTCGCGCGTTCGGCGTTCGCAGCTTCTCCAGCGTCGTCTCCCCGGCGGCGCCGGCCGGCTGCCGATCCGTACCGGACGCCGCCCGCTCCACGTTCGCCGCTTGCTCGCAATGGGTGCACGCGACGATCGTATCCTCGCCGATATCGGCGAGCGCCATGAACTCGTGCGAGCCGCCCTCCCCGCCGATCGCGCCGGCATCGGCTTCCACCGCGCGAAACCGTAGGCCGCATCGTTCGAAAATACGTAAGTATGCATCGTACATGCCGCGGTACGACGCGTCCAACCCTTCCCAGGACATGTCGAACGAATAAGCGTCCTTCATTAAGAACTCCCTGCCGCGAAGCAATCCGAACCGGGGACGCCGTTCGTCGCGGTACTTCGTCTGCACCTGATACACCGTAACCGGCAGTCTGCGGTAGGAGCTGATCTCGTTCCGGAACAGCTCGGTGACGACCTCCTCGTGCGTAGGACCGAGCGCGAACTCGCGTTGATGCCGGTCCTTCAAACGGATCAGCTCGGGACCGTACACGTCGTACCGACCGGACGCCTTCCACAGCTCCGCCGGTTGCAGCGCGGGCATCAGCAGCTCCTGCGCCCCCGCGCGATCCATCTCCTCGCGAACGATTCGTTCCAGCTTCCTCAGCACCCGCAGACCGAGCGGCAAGTACGAATACACGCCCGCCGCGAGCTGCCGAATATAACCCGCGCGAAGCAGCCACCTGTGGCTCGCCGTATCCGCATCGGCCGGCGATTCGCGCAGCGTACTGGAAAACAATGTCGATTGCCTCATCGCTCTCCCCCTCCTTCATGATGAAAAAAAACAAAAAGACGCATTCGTTCAGGGACGAATGCGTCGCGGTACCACCCTAATTCCATCGCCGAGAGGCGATGCTCGTGACGATAACGGTCGGCGCCGGCAGCGGATACTCGCACTTCCCCGCTGCAGCTCGCAAGGCGGGAAGCTTCCTTCGGCGAGAGACCTTGCAGCCGGGGGTCTCTTCTCTGCATCGCCGTTCCAGGAATCTTATGTCCTTGGTCGAGGCTGTTGATGATTTCAATGATTGGAAATCAATTTACAACATAACGGGACCGCGGTCAAGCGCATCGATGTTCGGTTATTTCTTTTTCCAGACGGATGCGTATTTCTTTCGGTATTTCGGGTCCTCCTCGAGCCCGATCAGCTCGAGCGCGAGCGATTTCACGGCTTCGTCCGGGTCCGCGTCGTACAGCTTCCCCAGACTCTCGACGATGTCATACCGAATCAACGTGCCGTTCTTCTCGCCCGCGCATTCGCGGAACCGGCCGGCAAGGCCTTCCATGACCATCCGCTTCCGTTCCGGTCCGACTAATGCGATCTTCCACATCGACAGCAGGCAATGCCTCGCCGTAACGAAGCGCTCGTCCTTCGTCGCCTCCAGCAGCTCGGGGAAGACGGCCTCGATGCGGCCTTCGGGATCGCTCTTCGCGAGATTGGACAGCAATTGCGAAGCGTGCGAACGCCGGCGGTTATCCTTGTGCGTCAAATCACTTGCCAGCCGATCCCACGCGTCGTACGACCACTCGACAGGCTCCTCCGACAGCCGGTTCAGCTCGTGGAACGCTTCGCTCGCGGCGTCTCGGTCAGGCGAAAACAGTTGTTCGATCAATGCTTGCACGCGCGATTGTCCCCCTAAGAAATGCTTTAGATCCACTATATGAAAACGAGATAAGAATTGTCAACCATATAGTTGAATGTTGAAGATTACATCGCTTGCGGCTCGTTCCCGCTATAATTCAATCACCATATGGATGTCGTGAGGCTCCTTCTCGAACAGCTCAGGATCGACCTCGGGCGTCGGCTCGCCGCCGTTCTTGCGGTAAAAGCTTACCGCCGACTCCGTCTCCGTCGAGGAGACGTACAGCTGCTTCGCCCCGAGGTCCGCGGCGACGGCAGACAGCTCGCGCAGCAGGCGCGTACCGATCCCCCGCCTCCGATGGCTTCTCGACACATACATAAGATCGACGGCGAGCCGGTCCCGGCGGTCGCCGCGGAAGGCGCCCGACAGGACGCCGAAGCCGACGAGCCGACCGTCCTCGAAGCAGCCGACGGCCGTCCCGCCGGCGGACAGCTCCTTCCGGAAGCGGTCGATCATCTCGCGCGTCTGCTTATCGTCCCAAGCCGGGCTTTCGATATGAACCTCTTCCGCGGTCAAGCTGCCTTCGGTCATCGCATATAGGCGCTCGATCGTCTCGGAACGGTCGATCTCCGCGACCCGGACCGCGTCCTCCGGCTTCAGTTCTCTGTAACGAAGCTTCATGCGGAAGTCCCTCACTCTATTCGAACATGCTTTCGTTTGAGTATACCTCTACTCCTACGACCCCGTCGAGCGGTACCGTCGAACGCCGAAGCGCCAGACGAGAAGGCAGGGGAGCAGAAACAATGCGCCGCCGAGCGGCATGAGAACGTACAGCGCATCGGGACCGCCCGGCGGACGGCCAAGAATGTAAAGCAACGGCAAGTAGCTCACCAAGCCGAAAGGAATGACGAATGTGAACAAACCGGTCACCCACTTCTCGTATATGGTCAGCGGGTATTTCGACATCTCTCGACCGCCGTCCGTGAACACGTTGACCGTCTCCAATCCCTGTACCGTCCAGAAGCTTAAGGTCGCGCCAAGGATGAAGATTCCTGTGAAAACGAACGCCCCGCCCGCCACCATCAAGGCGAGCGTCGCCGCCTTCGCGGCCGTCCATTCCACGTTCGACCCGTATACTGCCCATGCGAGGACCGCCGCGCCCTGCAGCATCCGACCGAATCGGCTGAAATCGAATTTCGAGCCGAGCACCTGAAGGGCCGCGCTCCGCGGGCGGACGAGCAGGCGGTCGAACTCGCCGGTGACGACGAGCGACGAGAACGCGTCGAAGCCTCGGGCGAAAAATTCGCTCAGCGCGAACGACAGATGCACGACGCCGAAGCACATCGCGACTTCGAAGAACCCCCACCCTTGCAGCTGTCCGAACCGCTCGAACATGAGGTAGAGCCCGGCGAACACAGTGAACGGGACGAGAAACTGTCCGAGCGTGAGCAGCCAGAAGGACGCGCGATACTGCATCTGCGACTTGAAGTGAATCGCCATGTACTTGAAATACAATCTCATCGGCCTCAACCTCCTTGCACGACGACGTTCTTCAGCGCCCGTCGCATCAGCCCGCGTCCGACCAGCGCGAGCGCGGCGAGCCAGAGCAGCTGGATCGGAATGCCTTGCAGCGCCTCTATCGTCCCGATCTGTCCGGAGTAGACGCGGAACGGAAAGTCCGTCGTCCAGCGGAAGGGCAGCAGGTTCACGACGGACTGCAGCCATTCGGGCATGAGCGGCACGGGGATGATCATACCCGCCAGAAACTCGCCCGCGACCGCGACGATTAAGATCGACCCGACCGGCGAGAGCGTCCAGAATACCGAGACGTAGATCAGCATCGAAATCGCAACCACGACCATCAGGCCGAGGCACAGCGAGACGAGGAACAAGGCGAACGCGGTCCAGGTCGGCGGCACGCTCATCCGGTACGGCTCGGGCAGCAGGAAGATCAGAAGCAGCAGCGGAAGGCAGCGCAGCGTGACGCTCGACAGCCGCGTCGCCAGCAGCTTCGCGTACCAGAACCGATAGATGCTGCAGGGCCGGCACAATTCGTAAGCGATGTTCCCGCTCGTAATGAGATGGAAGATGTCATTGTCCCGAAACCATAAGGCGATGAAGCCGAGGAACATCTGCTGCAGCCAGATATAGCAGACGAGATCGTCGAGCGGCAGCGGCGGTTCGACGGCGCTGTGCTCGTAGAAAGCTATGTATGCCATGATGAAAATGAAGCCGAAAAAAATTTGGGTCGCGATGCCCGCGAGCGCGGCCGCCCGATATTGCAGGCCGGTGACGAAGCGCAGCTTTAAGACGGAAACATAGGCGTTCATATCCGATGCTCCCGGTACAGCTGCACGACGATTTCGTCGATCGGCTTCGCGTCGACGGCGACGTCCACCAGGTCCACATGCTCCGAGAGCGCGGTCACGACGCTCGCCATGCTGACCTTTTCGCTGTCGTAACTGTACACCGCCCGCTCGGAAGACCAGGACAGCCGCTCCGCCCCCGGCACGTCGACCGGCGCGTCGTGCTCGCGGAAGTCCGCCGTAAGCGTGCGATACGTACCGAACCGGCCGCGAAGAGCGCGCAGCGAGCCGTCATACAGCAGCGTGCCTTTGCCGATCATCAGGATCCGATCCGCCAGCGCCTCGATATCGCTCATGTCGTGCGTCGTCAGGATGACCGTCACGCCGCGCTCCTGATTCAACGTCTTGATGAACTGCCGCACGGCAAGCTTGCTGACGGCGTCCAGACCGATCGTCGGTTCGTCCAGAAACAAGATCTTGGGGCTGTGGAGCAGCGAAGCCGCGATCTCGCATCGCATCCGCTGGCCGAGGCTGAGTTGACGGACGGGGGTGTGAAGGATGTCGCCTAACTGGAGCGCTTCTGTGAGCGAAGACACATTTTCCCGGTAGCGGTTCTCTTGAATCTTATAAATGTCCCGCAGCAAATCGAACGAATCGACGACGGGCACGTCCCACCACAACTGCGAGCGTTGGCCGAAGACGACGCCGATGTTGCGCACGTACGCCGCTCGCTCCTTCCAAGGCGTGTATCCCATGACGTTGCAGGCGCCGGCGTCGGGCACCATGATGCCGCTCATGACCTTGATCGTCGTCGACTTCCCGGCGCCGTTCGGTCCGATGTAGCCGACGATTTCCCCTTCCCCTATCGAAAAGGATATGTCCCGCAGCGCCTCCACCCGCGCATACTCCCTTGCGAACAGCGCCCTGACCGCTTCCTTGAACCCTGCGGCGCGCCTCGCCACTTTGAACGACTTTCCGATCCCGTTCAGCGATATAATCGGTTCCAATCCCTTGCCTCCTTCGGTCCATGTCTGTGGATTGCTTAAAAAATATAGCCGAACGGGCAAAAAAAATATAGACTTATAAATTCCGCCGGGTTATAATACTATTATAGAGGCCGAGGGTACTCTAGTTTAGTTAAGAACTGTCAAAAATCGGAATGCGATAAAACAATGTCGCTTTTTTTTTATTTTTGTTGCGTTAAGAGGAGCTCCCGGTTGCGGGAAAGCACTGAAAAAGTCGTGGTTTTGTTGCCCTGAGCAACAGAATCACGACTTTTTCCCGTAGGGTAACGAATAAGGGGATGGAGTAGGAGCC